>NZ_JAVRBS010000005.1:321080-348041 GCF_034531155.1 Nostoc sp. ChiVER01
GTGGTATAGGCGGCACAGGCAGTACTGGTACAAGTGGTACAGGCGGTAGTGGTATAGGCGGCACAGGCAGTACTGGTACAAGTGGTACAGGCGGTAGTGGTATGGGCGGCACAGGCAGTGGCACCACAGGCAGTGGAGCTACAGGCAGTGGTACAACAGGCACTGACACCACAGGCAGTGGAGCTACAGGCAGTGGCACTACAGGCACTGACACTACAGGCAGTGGAGCTACAGGTAGTGGCACTACAGGCACTGACACTACAGGCAGTGGTACAACAGGCACTGACACTACAGGTACTAATAGGAATGCAGGCGTCGCAGCTTCTGAAAGAACTAACGATCGCGGTTTCGATTGGGGTTGGCTAGGTTTACTTGGTCTAGTCGGTTTAGTAGGTCTAGCTCGTAATCGTGAAAAAGTGCGGGCTTATAACGATCCTAATGAAGTAACAGGTACTCGTTCTAGATAGTATTCACCAACACTGTAATAGCTACAGAACTGTTGTTTGTTTCAACTTCAGGCTATTACAGTGCTTAAACCAGATGTATGTGTAGGGGCGCAATATCAATAATATTGTGCCCCTATAATGAGATACCACTCGCTCAAGTAGAGCTATTGTTTTGCCCAATGAAGATTACATTTGCTAAAACTTGTATTTTTGTTAACTCACGCACAAGGCGTTGAGCTTGATGTTTATAAAGTGGTATTGGCAAAACCCCAGGCAAATTATTCATCCATTGCCTAGCACTAGCCGAACTACATCCTGTAATCAAAACTATTTCTTGGGCGCCATACATAATAGCATTTGTAGTCAGAGCTTTTTCAATCTGTACGCTCCATTGGCGAGGCAGCATTTCACCCCATTCAATTCGCTGCAAACTACTGCTTGTGGCTAAAACAATCAAGCGATCGCCAGCGTAAAGCTTAACATCATACCAGGGCATTAAGGAGTAATTGTCTTGCTGATATTTCTGGTAGAGAATCGGCACAACACCATACCCATAAGCTATTTCAGATAAAAGCAGCCCATTGAGAGTATCGCCATCTTCAATTTTGTATTCCGTCACCATGACTATTTGCTCGCTCAAATGAAACAAGCTCAGAACATTTTCTCCAAAGGCAGCACAAGCAAAGACTTCTGCCGATAAAGCCGCGCCACACAGAACTTGAGCATAGGGAAATAGAGGAGCAATATTATCGCTAAAATGACGATCTTGAGAACGGATAATCAAGCTAGTGGCGGGGTTTATTGCATGAGCCATCAAACCAATTTCCAGATTTTCCATATTATCGTCCCCAACTAAAACGATGCTTTTAGCACGAGAGAGATTCACCTTAGTTAGTGCTTCGGTAGCATTGTCAACAATAAGGGGCATATCTGGTAAAGTGTTTTGGTCGAGAGTGGTACTATGAATTCCTACTAAGGGCTGGTTGAGTTCTTGCAAAAGTGTAGCCACTCTCTGTCCCAAGCGATTTAAGCCAATAATCACCACATGGTTATTTTGTGGTATGGGAGGGCGAGAATTAAAAAAATGGAATCTTGAAGTGACAAGAGCATCAGTCAGCAGTGCGTATAATACTCCTACGAAAGCTTGACCTATTAACGTTAGTCCCAAGCTAAACAACCGCAACCACCAAGGCATCTGTTCTGAAGGTTCTGATTGCGATGAAAACTCGACACCGCCAAATAAATCTCCGTATCCTCCCAAGAGCAAAACTCCTGTCGCATAAAAAGCTTCTTGCAAAGTAATATGAGGATAATACAAGCGGTAAAGAACTATTCCAGCCAACCACAGGATGAGTACAGTAATCGCATAAATTGTCGCAATTCGTCGGATTTGATTTTGGTTTTGGTAATAAGATTGCCAAAATTGCGCTATTTTATCCTTGAGATTTTTCGCTGTGATGCCTTGGATAAACTGTTGCCACTGCCACCTTTGGTTATGAGATTTCCGATGTTGCTCAGATAAAGCCAAATCGTATGCAATATCAATGTAAACCAGCGTGTCTCCTACCTGCACTTCCGCCTCTGGGTTCCAGCCAAACAATTCTTTGAGTGGATTAGATGAAGCAGGTATGTGACTCAAAATGCGCCGAGTTGTCAGATTCAGTCTATGTACTGGCTTACCATTACACCAGCTATCCTTCGCTTGTACCTGGTGCTTTATCACTTGCAATAGTTGCCCTTCTAAGGTAAAGTAACCAATAGCTTCAGAGCCGAGGGCTGTTAAAGCGAAAGCATAAGCTGAGAGATGGGTAGGCTCAAAGGCAACAAAATTGCCGAGATTTTCCCACAAGAGTTTGTTAAAATTTTGTTTGTCAGAACGGACAATCAGGCGAACGTGTGGATTGAGTCGCCGTGCTGCAAAGGCGGCTTCTATGTTTATCCGCTCATTTCTGGTAACTAAAAGTATTGACCGACACTGCCTTATATCTGCTTGCTCTAAAACACTTGGCTGGCGGCAGTCTCCTATAATTAACTTTTCTAGTAAGCTAGGTACTTCTGGAACTTCCCAATGTTCGGACTGCTCATCATCAATAGCGCTAACTTTAACATCGTATTCTTTTAGGACTGCAACACAATGTTGTCCTAAACTTTGGAGTCCGCATACTAAGAAAAGGTCTTGGGGCTTTTTTTGATTGCTGCTAGGAGGGGAATGCACTTTCTGTTGATAGCAGCATTCAATACTGCTAACAGTATGTGTTTGCTAGGATTATACAGCAGTTTTCATTTTTCACGACAGTAAACTAGCAGAATTTACATCTAAAAATAACGTCGCTTGGGATTGTTGACGGAGAATAGAAGCAGGACAGTCTGTACTTATAGCTCCTTGCAACATTTGTTTTACCACATTAGCTTTACGTGTTTCTGGAGCCAGACAGATAAGTTTTTTAGCTGAACAAATTGTTGGGATCGTGACAGTAAAAGCATATTGAGGAACAGTTTCTAGATTTGGAAACTGACCTGTGCTTACTTGTTGCTGACGGTTCACTGTATCTAGTTTTGCAAGTTTTACGCTGTAAGGATCTTGGAAATTTGCTACTGCCGGATCGTTAAAAGCCAAATGTCCATTTTCGCCGACACCAAGACAGCATAAGTCAATTGGTTGTGCAAGGAGTAGTTTTGTGTAGCGATCGCACTCTGCCACTGGTTGCAATGTATCCCCCTCTATATAGTGAAATACTTTAGGAACAACCCGCTTCTCTACACGTTCTCGCATATAGCGCCGGAAACTTGCAGAATGGTCAGCAGTAATTCCCAAATATTCATCTAGATGGAACAGAATAATCCGTGACCAATCTACGCCACCCAATGTAATCAAGGCATCAAGAAATTTAAGTTGGGAGTTACCTGTTGCTAACAATACAGCAGCTGTCTCCTGAAGATTAAGAACTTGCTGTAAATGCTTTTGCGCGATTTCGGCAACATCTTGAGCCATTTCGACTTCAGAGTTGTAAATCTGCACTAGTAAATCATCAACGCGAAAAAAGTTTGGATCGGCTAGCATTTGCTTACATTGAAGGTTATCAATTATACGGTAGTTTGTTGAGAGGCCCTACCTATCTGCCTTGACATGGCTTATCCACTATAAGATTTTAGGATTTAGCAGATTAATTTATAGCTTTTTGCGCTGTATAAAAGCAAAAAAACAATGTAAACTATTTAAATTAAGTTAACAATTATTTACATTTTACCCAAAAATTATGCTGGCTGCAATTCTCTTTGACCTAGACGGCACTATTGTCAACACTGACCCGATACACTACCGTGCTTGGCGGGAAATGCTGTTAAATTACAGCATAGAAATTGATGAAACATTTTACAAATCTCGAATTAGTGGGCGGCTAAATCCAGAAATTGTTAAGGATATTCTGCCACAATTATCAACAGCAGAAGGGCAAAAATTTGCAGATGAAAAAGAGGCGCTTTTTCGCAAACTCGCCCCTGATCTAAAACCATTGAGTGGATTTTCTGAACTACTAGCATGGACAGAGATACATCAGTTAAAGCGGGCATTAGTAACTAATGCCCCTAGATTAAATGCAGAATTTATGCTAGAAGTTTTGGGAATAAAAGAAGCTTTTGACTCAATTGTTTTAGCTGATGATTGTATTGCAGGTAAACCTGACCCTGCCCCCTACCAAGTCGCCCTGGGTAACTTGGGGATTACAGCAGAGGAAGCGATTGCTTTAGAAGACTCTCCCTCTGGTATTCGTTCGGCAGTGAGCGCAGATATCCGTACTATTGGCATCGCCTCCACCCACGATCCCCAATTTTTACAGGAAGTTGGCGCATTTATGGCAATTCCCGATTTTACTGATTTGCAGTTGTGGACATTGCTTAACTCACTCATTGAACCAGATTTGAGTGCGATCGCTTCTAACTCATAAGCGCAAAATCTGAGAACATCAAGAGTAGAAACGTGATGTTGACTCGTTTCTACTTATTTTTCTGCAAGAATCGCGTAAATTTCCCGTTTAACTTGCTCTAGAAGCTCACGCACCCGATTTATCCGCTCCATATTGCCACTACGAGCAACCTGCACCACAACAGCAGCCAATTCTGTTGCAGCATTTCGCAACTCAATAAACTCTTGAGGTTTACCTTTCACAAAGCTTTTGAAGGTGTCCCAAGGAGAGTCTGAAGTTTCTTGTTGGGCGCGTTCTGCCAATAATTGTCTACCCTCATCGGTGATCGTGTAAATCCGCTTGCCACCTTCCTGGGCGCTCTTGAGATAACCACCTTCCTCCAGCAATTGGAGTGTTGGATATACTGAGCCAGGACTGAGGCGACGGAAACCACCATAGCGAGTTTCCGCATCTTTAATTAGGTCATAACCATGACTAGGATGCTCGGATAACAATTCCAGCAGGATGAACTTGATATCACCCCGACGAGTCCGATATTCATCTCCCCAACCACGACCAAACATTTCATTGCCAAAGTGTTTCTCATGTCTACCATGATGCTTGCCATGCCCAAACCATGACCTGACAAACAATAAATCGTCTTCGTTAACTCCTGCCCATGCAGGTGCGCCAAAACGTGACCGAAAGTGTCTAAACATAAATGAATCTCAAATCAACTTTCTCTAATATACGATATATCGGAATATATCGCGATATATCGGAATTGAATTTTGATGAAGATTTTTGAAGTAAACAACTATACCAACATTACAAGCAATGCCTGTGGCGAGCTACGCCAATGCAAAACTGACGAAAGCCTCGGACAGTCTTCGCTCACAGACTTCCAGAAAATAAATTATCCAATTTACTCAAATAATATTTTTCTTTCTCCCCCTGCCCCCTGCCTAACACCGTGATAGGATATTTTTTTAATTAGAAGTCCCTTAAGCTGTGCGTAAACGTTCAATATCCCTGATCGGCGGCGCACCGAACATGCGGGAATATTCGCGGCTAAATTGTGATTGGCTCTCGTAACCCACCTGATAGGCAGCATTTGCCGCATCGAAGTTTTCGGCAAGCATCAGGCGACGTGCTTCTAATAGTCTTAATTGCTTTTGATATTGAAGCGGACTCATTGATGTCACTAACTTGAAATGGTGATGGAAAGATGAAGGAGACATACTTGCTTGCCCAGCTAGCTCCTCAACTCGCATTGGCTTTGTAAAATCAGCCTTGATGAGTTTTATCACCTCGGCGATGCGCTGCATATTACTGCCAGATGTCGCAATCTGGCGAACAGCTTCGCCCTGTTCACCCAATAAAAGGCGATAATAGATTTCGCGGATAATCAGTGGTGCAAGAATCGGAATATGCTGTGGCGTATCCAAAAGTTGTGTAAGTCTCATAGCGCAATCGAGCAATGGTGCATCGGTGTTGCTGACGAATAAGCCCCTAACAGAGTTTTCTTTTCTACTCGTGCCTGGCGTGGTTTGGGCAATAATATCACAGAGTTGAACTGGGTCTAAATTCAGCTTGAATCCTAAATATGGCTTGTCTGGTGTGGCCTCTGTAACAAATGCACTTAGCGGCAAATGAACCGAGACAACAAGATATTGAGCTGCCCCATAACAATAAGTTTCCTCACCCAACAATGCTTCTTTTTTGCCCTGAACAACTAGGGCGAAAACAGGTTCATAAACACTGCATATTGACGTGGAAGCGGAAGATTCCCGCATAAACTCTAGCTGATTTATATCTGTTTTATGGATACCGTTTCCCTTACTGTCAGTGTAACGAGTTAGTAATGCCGCCAGTTCTTTACACTCATTAACGGCCGCGCCGTGCTTTAGTATTTCAACCGTCATGCTGGCTTCCTGATTGATTTAACTATTTTTATTTGCTCATTATAAAGAATACTTATCTATTTACAAAACATGATTTCGGAGTATTAGGCAATAATGTGCGAGCTTTGTGTATTTAAAACTCAGCTTTTCAACCATATTATGAGCATATCAAAGGAAACAGCGAAAGAATAAGGCAATGACAAAAATTGCATTAGTAACTGGATCGAGCAGAGGGCTTGGCAAAAATACGGCTTTGGCTCTTGCCAAAAAAGGGGTTGGTGTCATCGTGACGTATCATAGCAACGATGAAGAAGCCAAAAGCGTTGTATCTTCTATCGAAGAGATTGGCGCTCAAGCTGTTGCACTGCAACTGGACACTTCAAACACTAAAACCTTTGACGGTTTCGTGGAGCAAGTCAAGCAGTCACTTCAAGACCAATGGCAAACAGAACATTTTGATTTCCTCGTCAATAATGCAGGTATTGGTGTTTATGCGTCTTTTGCAGATACGACCGAAGACGATTTTGATCGCTTGATGAATATTCATGTGAAGGGTGTTTTCTTCCTGACACAGAAACTTCTCCCTTTGATAAATGATGGGGGACGTATCATCAATATTTCGTCTGGTCTTGCTCGTTTTGCCCTGCCAGGTTATGCAGCTTATGCAACCATGAAGGGGGCTATAGAGGTTTTGACCCGATATATGGCTAAAGAATTGGGGCAAAGACATATTACTGTGAATGTAATAGCCCCCGGCGCAATTGAAACGGATTTCGCCGCCGGTGTGGTGCGTGACAATCCTGAGATTAATAAATTCATTGCTTCGCAAACAGCTTTGGGGCGCGTCGGTCTTCCTGATGATATTGGAGGTGCGATCGCTTCTTTGCTTTCCGAAGAGAACAGATGGGTTAATGCACAGAGAATTGAAGTCTCTGGTGGCGTATTTATTTAATAGGACTTACGCACACTCTACGAATTCTTGGCGTTCTTGGCGTCTTGGCAGTTCGATAAATTAAGCTTTTCGGCAATTTTTGCGTAAGTCCTGTTTAATTCAAACCAACCTAAATAAAAAGGAAAATAACCATGTTAAACGTAGAAAACAAAGTTATTGTCATTACTGGAGCCAGTAGCGGTATCGGTGAAGCCACCGCTAAGTTACTCGCCAAAAACGGTGCAAATGTCGTTTTAGGGGCACGACGCACAGAAAAGCTAGAAAAAATTGTTGAAGATATCCACAATGAAGGCGGCACAGCAGAGTTCAAAGCCGTAGATGTCGCCAATCGTGAGGAGATGAAAGCATTCATTCACTTCGCTAAAGACAAATTTGGTCGTGTCGATGTCATCTTTAACAATGCAGGCGTGATGCCCTTATCGCCGATGAATGCCCTGAAAGTTGAGGAGTGGGACAACATGATTAACGTGAACATCCACGGCGTGTTGAATGGTATAGCTGCTGGTCTACCCATTATGGAAGCACAAGGCGGTGGTCAGTTTATCAATACCGCGTCCATCGGCGCACATGTGGTCGTGCCTACTGGCGCGGTGTACTGCGCGACAAAATATGCTGTCTGGGCTATATCCGAAGGATTGCGTCAGGAATCAAAGAATATCCGCGTGACAACAATATCCCCCGGTGTGGTTGAGACTGAACTCGGCTCTGATATCACAGAGGAGTCGGCAAAAGGTGCTTTGAAAGAATTCCGCAAAATCGCACTGACCCCAGATGCGATCGCTAGAGCCGTTTTGTATGCTGTGTCCCAACCGGATGATGTCGATGTCAATGAAATAATTGTCCGCCCAACAGCCAGCGCATTTTAACGCTGGAGAATATCAATCATAAATAGACAGATCGCACATTGAAGCAGAAATGGGTACTGTCAATTAGGCATTGAAAAGAGGCAGAGGGGCACGGTGCTGCTCTTGCTGAGGGGAAAACTCTTCTCCTTTGTTTCCTGCCCTTTTCTTTTGGTAATAGCGATCGCTGCAATTATCCCACTCCAGAGTAGCAGTTAGAAAAATACTTGTATTATTAATTGCATTTTATTGACTCTCACACCTTAAGTTTTTAATAAATATAAAGTGTCTATAGGAATCGGATTTAATTTTTGAATCACTTCTAGAGGTAAAGGATTGGGAACTGGGAAGAAGGAATAAGGGTGTGCTGAGTTTTGTTCAAAAATCAAATATGAGTTTTATATATTAACAATATATTTACTTAGTATAAGGCTTTAGCATTTTCCAATCTAGATTTCAAGCATTTTTAAAAAATTTCTCCTAAAAATCAATTATCCAGTAAAAATACGTATGCATATTTAAGGCTTCTGACTATATGAATAGTAGAATTAGCCCATACAGGAGAAGACAGTGACACTCTTAAATCAAGCTCAAGTAGAGCAGCTAAAGGAAGTAACTACACACTTGCGACAAGTAAGACAACAAAAATCTATATGCATAGAAGAAATAGCTGCAAGAACACTTATTAGAGCAGGTGTTTTGCAAGCTTTAGAAGAAGAACGATTTGAAGAATTACCTGAACCTATTTTTGTTCAAGGATTCATCCGTCGCTATGGAGATGCTTTAGGACTGGATGGAAATGCTTTATCACATACTCTTATAAGCAATGTAGTCTGCCAAGACTCCAAGAAGAATCAGAATAATTCAGGCAACAAATCAAATACGTATATACCTCTTGTTGTTACCTATATTCTCTTATTAGTAGCTGCATCTGTTGGTCTTTTACATACACTTAATCCATCAGAAATTACATCAGAATCCCTGACTCCAAAAGTCAATAGTCAACAGTCAATGGTCAGTAATCAGTGAATGGGGAGTGGGGAGTGGGGAACAGGGAGCAGGGGGAGATGAGGGAGATGAGGAAGCAGAGGGGAAAAGGGGACAAGGGGACAAGGTGACAAAAGTTTAGAACTTCCAACAAGTCTTTTCCCTTGTCCCCAATTCTCAAGAGTCCCCAATTCCTCTTTCCCATGCCCAATGCCCAATGCTTATTTTCAAGATATTTGCGGTTTACGCAGATGCCAAGTAGTGGATTGCTCATAAGCGTAAGCTACTTGAAACAGTAGGTCTTCTCGCAGGACATTGCCAATTAGCTGTAATCCTATAGGTAGCCCCTGATCGTCAAAACCACATGGCAAACTTAAACTAGGTAAACCAGCAAGATTCACAGGAATAGTCATCAAGTCATTTAAATACATGCTCAAGGGGTCGGTAGTTTTTTCCCCTGCTTTGAATGCTGTAGTGGGAGATGTGGGACAAACTAACACATCAACTAAGCCAAAAGCCTTTTCAAAATCTCGCTTAATCAGGGTGCGGACTTTTTGCGCTTTCAGGTAGTAAGCATCATAATAACCAGCCGAAAGTGCGTAAGTGCCAATCATAATTCGGCGTTTAACTTCTGTACCAAAACCTGTGGCACGGGTACGAGTGTACATCGATAGCAAATTATCTGCATCAGGGGCGCGATAACCATATTTAACACCATCGTAACGAGCTAGGTTTGCTGACGCTTCTGATGGGGCAATGATGTAGTAGGTGGGTAAGCCATAGCGAAAGGTGGGACAGGAAATTATATGAATTTCTGCTCCCAAACTTTGTAGTTGATCTACTGCTTTGGTAACAGCTTGTTCCACTACAGAGTCTAAACCTTCACCAAAAGTTTCTTTGATGATCCCAATTCTTAGCTGACCTCTAGGTTTAAAGTCTGGTTTTAAGCTGGCGGCGTAGTTGGGAATGGCTACTTTGAGGCTGGTAGAGTCTTTGGGATCATAACCTGCGATCGCACTTAATAATATTGCCGCATCTTCTACTGTGTTTCCAAATGGCCCAATTTGATCCAAAGACGAAGCGTAAGCCACCAAACCATAACGAGAAACCAAACCATAAGTGGGTTTCATCCCCACCACACCGCAAAAAGATGCAGGTTGCCGAATCGAACCGCCAGTATCAGAACCGAGAGCAACCACACATTCTTGAGCCGCCACCGCCGCCGCAGAACCCCCCGAAGAACCACCAGGAACTCGTGACAAATCCCAAGGATTAGCCGTGACTTGGTAGGCAGAGTTTTCTGTGGAACTACCCATTGCAAACTCATCCAAGTTGGTTTTGCCTACCATTACCGCGCCAACATCTGCCAGTTTTTGCGTCGCTGTTGATTCATAAGGCGGCACAAAATTTTCCAAAATCCGGGAGGCACAGGTAGTAGCAATTCCCTTGGTACACATATTGTCTTTAATCCCAACAGGAATGCCTGCTAGCAGCCCAATTTCTTCTCCCGCAGCAATTTTCGCATCCACAGCACCTGCCTGCTCTAATGCCCGTTCTGCGGTAACACATAAAAAGCTGTGTAATTTCGGCTCTAACGCTTGAATGCGCTCTAAAGCTTCTTGGGTAATTTCAACGGCACAACGTTCTTTCTTAACCAGCTGTTGGTGCAACTCGCGGATGGATGCCATGATTGCTCTCTTTGTGACTCAAGTCATTGATTTTAGTACATATTGGTCGATATTGGGTATTGGGCATTGGTCATTAATCAATAATTCTTCTCCCCCTGCCTCCCCTGCTCCCCCTGCTCCCTCATCCCCACTTCCCACTCACTTTACTTCCAGTACACTCTTCCCTAAAGATTGGCAAATAACATCATTTTGCGGTGTATGGATACGGCTACACAGAACGTCTCGGTAGTGTCGCTCTAAAGGATTCTTTTTTAACAGACCAGGATTACCAGTCAGTTCTAAGGCAATCTCTACAGCACGAATCGAGTTAGTTGTGGTGAGATATTTAACAGCTTGTGCCTGTAATCCTACGTTAGGCTCATACTCGCCCCGCTCAATATCTTGAGCCAAGCTATAAATCAATCTATTGTTAGCAAACAGCAGTGCTTCTATCTCACCCACAGCAGTTTGGAAGCGTGGCAGAGTTGCCAGTGGCTCTTTGAGATTAGAAGGCGATCGCTCCCAAAGATATTTTACCAGCCAGTCTCGCGCACTACTAGCAACACCTAGATATAAAGCACTTATTGTCAAACTGCCCCAAGTGGAAATTAGAGGATCAAAGGATGGCGCGGTTGATATGGGGTTAATATTCAAAGCATACTCTCTGGGGATTAATACATTCTCCAAAATGAGATCGTGGCTGCCTGTAGCTCTCATCCCCAAGTGATCCCAGGTTTCGATAATTTGCAAACCAGGCAGACCGCGCGGAACCAAAAAATTTCCAACTCGTGGTTCATCCTCAGTTGTCCGTGCCCAAACAACAAAGTAACTGAGGATAGGACTACCCGTAGTGTATTGCTTGTGGCCTGTTAAACGCCAACCCTCTGTTGTTGGCTCGGCAATTGTAGCAGGCAATCCACCTCTAGCTGGCGTTCCTAACTCAGGTTCAACACGGGCAGCATTGAGCAAGGCAATACCTTCAATTGATTCACGGCACAGCCGTTTATATACTTCTGGATGCCAGCGACGGCTACGGGCTGCATGGGCATGTTGGAGATAGTGCATTGTTAGTACTAGCGCCGTGGAAGCATCGCCACGCGCTATCCCTTCAATCACTCGGCAGATAGTTGCTAACCCCAAATCTTGACCACCTAATTCGCGGGGAATGGTGAGGCTAAGTAATCCTGCTTCATGCAAAGCTGTAAAATTCTCGAAAGGAAAGGAACCCTCTTTGTCATGTGCCCCTGCACGGGTGGCAAAGTCTTTCGCTAGAGCCTCTACCTGGTCAAATATATTATTTGGGAGAGTTTCTAAGCTTTTGGCTACAAAGGTGTCTGGCACTGCTTGCTCCAACTGTGACATAAATATTCCTTTAAAACTCACTTTACTACTGAATCCCATACTGCGAAAAACTGATGTTCCTGCAAACTTGAGATGCTTTCATCGGAGTTAAGCGATCGCAACTACTTGTAGCCTAAACCCTACTTTCTTTTCTGCTTCAGCATCTGACCTCAAACTCAGGTCTTTTGGTGATTTTTGGAATACTACTTAAAGTCGCTCGAATTTAAGTAATTAGTAATTATTACACAAACAGCTTTCTTAGAGCAAGCCAAGCATCCGAATTTACGTTTGATTTTGACTTGCCTTGATTGGATCTATGCGTTGTTGATGTTTTGACAATTGTTCAAACATTTGTATTAAGGCTAACTGCATTTCTGGCGTAAATTCCAATGTGCCAGAACGTAGATGTAAATCTAACTGAGGGAAAGGGATTTCAATTTGTCTTTGCTGTAAAGATTCGTAGATATTGTAGTATAAATCACTTTTGAGCAAGAATTGTTTATTAGGTTCCGCAGTCCATACTAATAACTCAAAATTTAAGCTGTTGTTGCCAAACTCTTTAAACAAAACTACAGGAGAAGGAGCTTGTAATACATTAGGATGCTTAGAGGCTGCTTCTAACAGAGCAGCTTGCACAACTTTGGGATCTGAACTATAAGCAACGCCAAGGGGAAGATGAAGGCGAGAAATCGGGTTGCGGTGGCTCCAGTTGATTACTTCTTTTTCCAAGAAACGAGAGTTGGGTACAATGATTGAAACGTGGTCAAGAGTACGAATCTCGGTACTTCTTCCACCTATTCGCTCGACAGTACCTGTATATTCCCCAACTTCCACAAAATCTCCCACCTGAATCGGACGCTCAAATACTAGTACTAAACCACTGCCAAAATTCTTAGCAATATCCTGTAAACCAAAGCCAATTCCAACGCTTAAAGCACTTGCTAAGATTGTCAAAGAGCTAATGTCAAGTCCCCAAATTTGTAGCAATACCAGTGTGCCAATAAAAATTAGACCATATTTGAAAAGTATTACTATTGCTTCTTGAGCGCCACGATTTATTCCAGTAAAAGATAGAACGCGAGAGCGTAAAAAATTGGTCAAAGTTCCAGCAAAGATCACTAAGCCGAACAACAAACCAATCAAAATTATTAATTCAGTAAGAGAGTAAGGATTCTTGCCTAATGTCAGAATAGGTGAGGTGAAACTGGTGATCAGGATATTTGAAATTTGGTAGCTCCATTGACGAGTGAAAGGAAAGAGATTAGTGATATAAAGAATGGCGCTTATCCAAAGTGCGATACGCATACTCGCCAACACTAATTTGAAAAATAATTCTAATAATTTTAGTGGTTCTGAATTCGGTATCTCATTGTTAAGAGTAGTTAAGCGTTGTGAAGCTGCTCGGAAAAAGCGATGCTTAATCCATCCTAATAGCCAAGTGAATCCGGCAGTGATAAGTAAAATTACTACTGCTAGAAAAGTTGTTTGTTGGAGATAGGTTTTAGTTCGCTCTAAGCGAGCTTCTTGTAACGCTTCTTCAATTTGCCGCCCCCAGATGCTTGCCTGCTCATCAACTGTGCTACCCGGAACAGTATCTTGTTCTGTAACTGTTAATAGATAGCGATTATTTAGCAAAATAGTAGGTAGCTGGTTACGTTTTTCAATTTTGACTTGAATAGATTCAGAAGATTTAATCGCATCTTTTAGTTGTGAGTTGATTAAATTTGTCCGTTCTTGAGCGCTATACCGGCCAGAATCGCTGATTTTAAAAAGCTGTTGCCCATCCAAAATCACCGGAGCTTTATTTAATGCTTGAGCAACTACAGGAGTGAACCAGATAAACAAAACAAAAGTTAGTACTGCAATGAAAATATTGAAATATTTTGATGGCAGTCGCAAACGGTGATAATAACGCATTAGGATTTTAACAAGATAATTTTAGTCTAGCTAATTAATATTAGCTAGATTTTGTCACAATCAATTTTTTACCATAAAATAAAACCAATATAGCAGCAATCTACTTTGAGTTTTTAAATTACTCGCTTGCTGTGCCTTGGTGTTCGCGTTAGCGTTTTTGAAAGATAAGCCTCTCTGCAAAGAGAAGCTTCTCGCATAAAAGTGTAGCGCAAGTGCGATAAATAGAGAGTAGGGAATGGAGAAGAAGCTTTCTCAGAGGATACTTATTTTTTACAAAAATCAAATACGGCTTTTATAAAAATAACTTGATTTAGAGTTATATAACTGTTAACTTGCGGTAAGCCAAGGAAGGATTTATGTATTATTGCAGTGCCACAAAGAAGCGATGCTCTTGATTCATTTGTAATTGTTGCGATCGCTTTGTTCTAGAGGCAAGCCATCCAAATTCCGGTTCCTTAACGATGCCTGCGCCTACGCTATTCTCCGGCAGCAAGGGATTAGAGAGAAAATATCAAAGGTATAATTCTTATGCATCTTCCGAGAGAAGCCATTTAGCTGAAATATTTGTCATAATTCCCAGTAATTGCGGTTACATAGTTTTATTCATGTAATTTTAACACCCTAATTGAATATGACAACTTGATATTAAAGGAGAGTTTTTTATGTCAGTCCAAAACTTAGAAGATTTTTTTCACACACAATTAGTTAAACACGGTGTGAACTACAACTTGGCTGCACAAGCAGCTAAAATATTGGCTTCTGGCAAACCTGATGAGCTATTAACAGCAGAAGAGAAGTATTTGGCTACAGAAGTTTGTCAGCAGTGGTTTAAACAGCGTCAACGTCTAGAGCGACTCAATTCTATTTTATAGAAGTGACTAGGAAGATTTAGTAAAAATTGTGACTTTAGTTATATACCTTAAGGAGAAATTAGCCTTGAATATTTATCTCTAAAGAAGAATGAATAGAGTAGATTTGCAGAGTTAATTTAGAGCAGTAAAACAACAATGATTGAGCTTCCGCTCAATTTTGCAAAGTCCTTTGAGCATAGCTGCGCTTACCGCCTCCTTTAGAGAAGGCGATCGCAATTAATATAATGATGCCAGTTAATTAAGTGGACAAAACAGGTAAAGAACACGTCTTTGACAAAACTTGCAATTAGGCATTATACAATCAGCACCCTCTGATTATACAACGTTATTTAGTTTCAACATTCTTGAACCTATCCCACTAATAATATTTGTGCTACAAAGCTTAAGTTAATTGAGAACTGAAAACGAAAAATCAAGGTTTTCAAGCACATTTTACGAAAAGAAGTAGGGATTTTTAGAATAGTGGGATAGGTTCTTGCAACTTTGTTTAAATGCGATCGCTCCTATCATTTCAGATATTTCTAAAGGTTATAAATTACCCTATTCTCAGCTAACCATTGCTTCCGCTCAAGATAATCTGGTATAATATATGCCACCCTATGCCAAAATGCGGTGCTGTAATGCGGTTTAATGACTAAGCCCGAATACTTAAGATTTAAGATATAAATAAAAAAGTCCGTGCTACATATATTGCAAAGCACAGGGTAATTTTCCTAAGCAGACTATTAAGTTTGCAGTAGTAGTTTTCAACCATAAAGTTGCCGTTGCGACAAAGTTATGGGTAAAATCACACAGCGACATTAAATTTATGAATGTATAAAAATGGACGTAACTGGATTCGAACCAGTGACCTCTACGATGTCAACGTAGCGCTCTAACCAACTGAGCTATACGTCCTTAACCACACAATTATCAACAATAACACATACTTTCTTGATTAAGCAAGATAAAGGTGTAAATCCATCTTATAAGCGAAGTCCCATTCGAGTAGGGTGTATGATCGATAAGGCTATTCGGTTCTGGTAGGGAGCAGCTACCAGAGGTAACGGGGAAAGTTCGGTGCAAATCCGGCGCTGTCCCGCAACTGTAAACCCATTTGAGATGTAATCTAGCATCCCAAATAGAGTAAGTCAGGATGCCCGCCGAAATAGATTTATCAGTTCCACATATCTGCGAGTTACAGATGACTACTACTGTAAATATTTCTCCGACTAGTCCCTTGGGTGTTGCTGATCATACTTTATTTGTTTGCAAAACTTGTGCTAGCGTTTGGCAAGATGGAAAACGCTTAGGTGAAAGTGGCGGTGAAAAACTTCTATCTCAACTTCAGCAACTTGCACAAGATTGGGACTTACGAGATCAATTCCCAATTCAGGAAGTTGAATGCATGAGTGCTTGTAATCGTTCTTGTGTAGTTGCCTTTGCTGCTAAAGGCAAATTAACATATTTATTTGGTGATTTAGCTGTTGATGGTAGTGCATCTGCGGTACTAGAATGTGCTAGTCAATACTATACCAAAGCAAATGGTTTACTACCTTGGTCAGAGCGTCCAGAAGCGCTGAAAAAGGGCATTTTGGCAAAAATTCCACCTTTATCTTAATGATGCGTGTTTTGATTCTGGGTGGTACAGGAGATGCCGCAGAAGTAGCTGCCAAAGTCTCGACTATCCAAGGGTTAGAGGCAATTACGTCTCTAGCTGGGCGCACCCGGGAACCATCAGTACCGTTAGGCGATTTACGGATTGGAGGCTTCGGTGGTGTGCCTGGATTGGCTAGCTATTTGCGAGTCATGCAAATCGACTTATTAATTGATGCAACTCATCCTTTTGCTACTCAGATTTCTTTTAATGCGGCGGATGCTGCAACTGAAGTCGGAGTACCCCGTCTGATGTTAATACGCCCACCTTGGGAAAAAGCAAGTGGCGATCGCTGGATTGAAGTTAATAGTGTTGAAGCCGCCGCAGCATCTCTAGCAAACCAGGCACAGCGAGTATTTTTAACAGTTGGCAGGCAAGAACTCGCCGCCTTTGCTCACTGCGAGAAAATTTGGTTTCTGATGCGGATGATTGATCCTCCTACCAATGATGCTTTAGTGCCACCGGGAGTAATATTGTGCGATCGCGGGCCCTTTACCCTCAATAATGAAAGACAAATCCTGATTCATAACAAGATTGATACCATAGTAAGTAAAAATAGCGGTGGCGATGCAACAAAGCCCAAGATTATTGCAGCGCGAGAACTGGGCGTGAAGATTATTATGATAAATCGTCCAGCCATACCGCCAGGGGAGCAAGTTACTCATGTTGATGGTGTTTTGGCATGGCTATTTGACAAGTTGCACGACTAGTGTAATGAAGAAAAAGCCACCGATCAGAATCAAAGCCACTTCTTTCTATCCAGCATCTCAAATTTAAAAAAGAAATCCTAGTATTGCGTGTAGCGTCTCGCAGAGAAGGAGCGTCAGCGGCTTGCCGCAGGCTACCGCAAAGGCACAGAGAACACAGAGAGAAAGAGAGAAAATTCTAAAACTTGGTTTACTCAGCAAAATTGGGTTGGTCGAGTGTTTAGCAGTGCTAAGATTTCCCTTTAGGAATTGACCCTTCAATTCCTTCAACATACCAATCCATCGCCAGTTGTCTTTGATCATCCAAAACCTTACCTTTTGGCACTCGCACCACCCCTTTTTGATCTTTTACCGGGCCATCAAAAGGATGTGCAGTACCCTGAATAAACTCATCGCGCTTCACATTCACCAGTTGTTGCACATCCCCTGGAATTTCCTGATTCATTGGGGAAATATCCACCATTCCTTGACCAATTCCATCCCAAACCTCTTGAGATTTCCAAGTATTACTCATTACAGCCAAGGCTTTATCTGTATAGAATTTGCCCCATTTGTTAATAGCTGATGTTAGGTGGGCATTTTGACCAAACTTACTCATATCAGTGTTGTAGCCAAAAGCATAAATGCCTTTCTCCTGTGCCAATTGGACAACAGCACCAGAATCGGTATGCTGCGCCAGTACATCCGCACCTAAATTAACCAAAGCTTGAGCCGCTTCTCTTTCTTTATCTGGATCGTACCAACTTTGTACCCAAAGTACCTTAACTCTTGCTTGGGGATTTGTTAGCCTTACTCCTTGAGTGAATGCACTGATTCCCCGAATTACTTCTGGAATTGGGTATGCGCCAATAAAACCTACTATATTTGATTTTGTCATCTTGCCAGCAATCATGCCGGTTAAGTAACGCGGTTCTTCAACGCGTCCCAAATAAGTGCCAACATTGGCAGCACGTTTGTATCCTCTACAGTGTTCAAAGACAACATCACTAAAGTCTTTGGCAACTTTGATTGTTGGGTTCATGTACCCAAAGGAAGTTGTAAAAATCAACTTATTACCATCTAATGCGAGTTGCCGAATCACTTTTTGGGCATCAGCACCTTCGTTGACATTTTCCACAAAGGTAGTTTTTACCTTATCTTGAAGATTGGCTTCCATGTCTCTGCGACCTAAATCATGGGCATAAGTCCAGCCGAAATCACCCACAGGGCCGGCATAAACAAATCCCACCTTCAGAGGTTCATTTACCGCCACAGGTGATGCTGAAGGAGATACCTCACCCTGCAATTTGGAATTTTTGCCTTGAATGCAACTAGTTAAGGTAAAGCTAGATCCTGCTAAAGTGACATACTTTAGAAAATTCCGACGATCCATATTTTATTAATAGGTTTACCTGTTAAAAAGATTTTTATGATTGCTGGTAATGGCAGACACGGTTTAGGTTAGCTATTTACTTAATTTTAACTGTATCTGCGGCTGGCGCAAGTTCATAAACGCGTGCAAATTACCTGTGCTGGGTAACTGAAACCAATCACCGATCACGTAAGAGAATACAAAGGCAGAGCTTCAGAAAGAGTTTTGCCACTAATAAAATTGTGAATTTCTATCTCTTAAAATTAGGCAGTAACATTTTAAACGCCGTTTTCTCTTGAAGATGCCTATTCGTTACATACATTAATTACATAGCGTAAGAAGCGTACTGCTTCAACAGCCCGGCTCACTTTGCTGCGATAAGAGGAACCATGCCGAATTTCACGGAGGTTAATTGCCTCTTGAATAAGTTGATGCCACTTTGGTGGAAGATGCACCAATGCATATCGACCAGCCTCAGTTTTGGAGAGGATTTCATGCTCTCTCAACGCGTAAAACAGACGCAGAATGCCAAGCACAGCCCACTGAATACCAGTATCTGTTAATAAATATGCTACTTTACTTGGCGATCGCGTCCAACTCACCCAATAGCTGTTGAGATTTTCCTTCATTTTTCTTTGCAGCAGATTCCAATCGACTGTAAATGCAAGGTTTTCTGGTGGAAGTCCAATCAGACAAATGCCTCGATGTTTCAACACCCACCAAGTGACTTGGTTTATGTCATGATATCCAGCAGAGTGCAGAGCGCTGTCATGATAGTAGGGATAAGGAGCAATTTCTTGTTGCTCACGCCCTAAATCTTCCCTTAGCAAATAACTTCCTTCTAGTTTCCACTGTGGGTAGCTCAGTTCTAGTTTTTTATGGACTGCTTTTAGTATTTTTACCTCGGATGTTGTAGCCCGTCGTATGAGAATAGTAATAAAATCAATGTCACTCAAGTATGGGTTAAAGGCATTAAGCGCAATAGATCCATGAATATAGCAGCCTTCTATCAGACCCGGAAGTTCGATTTCTAATGACAACAAATAATCATTTAATACTAGACGAATACATTCTGGGATACGAGTATCCATATTCCACCTCGTAGCTTTTTATTATTCCAACTGAATATAGTCAGGGGCAGGGGAATGAAGAGACAAATTTAGTATTTTTTACGACCGTTATAGCTCTAAATACACTTATTTCTTTGTCTTTTCCTGCTTCCCCACTTACAAAATCGCATCGCTCCCAAGCAAAGTTATACCAATTCGCAATTCGCTTTTTCGCCCATTCGCAATTAAAAATTTTAGATGCAGCAAGACTTTCCTGATTTACATCTGTTGCTTCATTTTGAATAATTGGTATTATTTAATTCCCTCAAAAGCTCAAAAAAGACTTGTGTTCTGCACGAAAGTATTTGTGTACACCGTAGCTTTTAAAACTAGAGAGACTTTAAAAAATTTTCTCCCTTCCCCTACGCGAACGTAGGGAAGGGGGTTAGGTCAATTGTTAGCTTTTCTACATAACATGAAAAGTCAAGTATTAACCAGGTACAGATTGTGGATGATTTTTATTACGTGGCATATAGTGATCTGAAGTTAAATCGAACAACAATAAAAAGATAGAGGGATAACAATGTTTAGTTATTCTAGCCCCGCGATCGCCACATATCTTAATATTGCATCTCCAATAGCAGCTTGTGTAAACGGTAGCAAAGTTGCGGTCATTAATACTGAGGGTATATGGGAAGTAGAAGCTGATGGCAGGAAAAAACTAATTCCAAACTCTTATCAGGATGCTCGTGACTGTGCAGCTATTGACGGTAAGACTTATGTTCTCGCTGTTCCAACAGGATTAGTCAAAATAAAAACTGATGGAACTACCCAAAAAATAGTTAACAGTCCTGTATCATCAAGAACAAGAGTTAAGTTTTTAGATGGCTTGGTTATTCACCAGTCTGTAAATACTCTATCGATATATGATACCGGCCTCAACTTTAAAGCTAAACGTAGCTTTGAAGTAACAGAGGTAATGGATTTTGAGTACAAAAATAAGTATCTCTACGTTAGTGGTTTTCAGCAACAAAAGCGGTCAGGCATTCCAGTACAAATTGCTTTTCTTTACCGAATGGGTTTTAATGGCACAAGTATATTTGGTTTGCCAAATTTGCAAGGAAGTAACCAAGGTAAGCTTTGGGGTTACAGTCCTGCCAGTCTTGTTGACAACATGGCAGATACCCGACTCAACAGATTACACATCTCTGGAAATAAACTCTACGTACTTGGTTCCGTCTATGGGGGTAATTCAATCTTTAGATGGAATGGTAAAAACCTCTTAACAGAAACTTTGATTACTACAGATAAATATACTAATGCTGCCCAAACTCGTGATGAGACAAAAGTTTACACAGGAGTTGTTGATTTAACCTCATTCTCTGTTGAACGCGGGCAACTAAGTATTACAAGACTTCCTTCAACAGGAGGATTGGGAGACGGTAATAGCAATTTCCCTAAAACTATTTACTCAAATGGCAGTGATATTTTTGTTGGTTCTAGTGCTGCTTACGCAATTCCCAATAGAGATAGCCAAACATTTTTAGGTAAACTGATTCCACCTTATCGTGGCGATGCAAGTTTTTTAGTTTTTCCGACTAATCTCAAAAGTCGCAAAGCTTGGATAACGCCTGGTAATGGTGAAATCTTACTATTTAATAGTAAGTTTGCAATCATCAAAACAGGTAAAGTTAATAATTTGTCTACAAATTCAGGAACCGCCCAAAGCCTACCAACAAATACTTATTTTATTAAGTTTTGACACGATCGCAATGAGAACACCATAGGCATTGCTATAGAGAATTTTCACAAAAAGATATACCATTTTTGGTAACAGGAAGGGATAGCTCACTACTCCTCATCTTTTAAATTCGCGTAAGCGATGTATGGTGTCAAGCTTGATCGTTAGCAGCGTAGGTTAGCTATGAAATTATTTCCAATTGGTAACATTTGGAACACTCATAATTTCTTACTTCTTGATTCGACTTTAGATAAATAAGAAGTGGTTCACTTGGATTTTCTATAAACCACTTCTTATTCGTCCAAACCAAAAAAATTAGTTAGTAATGGCAAAATATTTAAAGCCAGCTTTTTGATAAAACTGCGATCGCAGCTTGATAAAGTTTGATTAGCTAACAAGAAAAAGTGAGTTGGAAGCCGTCCCTTGTAATTTATGTAAATATACATAAAAAATCATTATAAAAAATTCATTTTTTACCTAAAAACTTTGACAGTATAATAAGTTTTGATAATTTTTAATTTATATTGATTATTTTCAACCTGGCTTTGGGCAAAAAACCTTGTAAGCATCTAAATACTCAGGGGATTTGCACAGTGAAAGTTAGGGTGACATGAACAATAGAGCAAACCAAAGCCATGAAAAATATCATGTAATACAATATTTCTGTATAATCAACCGAATGTTGATTTTCGTTGCAGAGATGTTTCTATCACGCAGCCTTTATGCTGGAAAGGTAATTCTGCGGTTGTTGCAAAATTTACAGCGTATCAGACTTTCGTGGCTAAGGTTTAGACACTCACCTGTGAAAACGCAAGCTGTTCCTCTACCTGAGAATGAAGCAGAAAGGCTCAAAGTATTAGCGGCCTACAATATTTTGGATACCTTACCTGAAGAAGCATTTGATGATTTAACTGCTCTTGCTGCTTACATTTGTAAGACTCCAATAGCTTTAATTAGCTTAGTTGATGCCGATCGCCAATGGTTTAAATCTAAGATTGGACTAAAAGCTAAGGAAACACCCAGAGAGTGGGCTTTTTGCTCCCATGCCATTCTTCAACCAAATGATATATTAGTGGTTCCCAACGCCATCAAGGACGATCGCTTTACTAACAATCCTCTAGTCAAAGGTAGTCCCAAAATTCGTTTTTATGCTGGTGTCCCTCTGATTACGCCCGATGGTCTTCCAATTGGAACGTTGTGTGTTATGGATACCATTCCTCATCACCCAAGTTACCAGCAGTTAGATGCACTGCGCCGCCTAAGTCGTCAGGCGATCGCTCAGATGGAACTTATTCAGGAAGTTCGCAACCGTAAACAAGCAGAGATCGAAGGAAGACAGTTATCCCTAACTGATGAACTAACAGGTTTGCATAACCGACGCGGCTTTTTCCTGATGGCTGAACAACAGTTAAAAATTGCTCACCGGACGAGAGTGTTGTGCTGGGTTATCTTCATTGATTTAGATGGGCTAAAACAGATTAACGATACCCTTGGCCACGACATAGGAGATGCCTTGATTGTTGATGCTGCTCAATTACTCAAGCAAAGTTTTCGGAACTCGGATATTGTCGCCCGCTTAGGTGGAGATGAGTTTGTTGTTTTCATCTCCAGCTACTTTAAGGACGCTGACAGTATCCAAGAGTGTTTGCAAACAAATATCGCCAACTTTAATCAACAGCAAAACCGTAACTATGAACTTTCGATGAGTATCGGGATAGAGCGTTACTCAGCAGAAAGCAATATGTCACTAGAACAACTAATCGCCAAGTCTGACGAATTAATGTACGCTCATAAGCGTCTCAAGCAGCAATCTATTGGCTGAAGGGAACTCCTCTCTGGGGATTCAGTAGATAAGAGGAGTGCTGATGAAAATCGATATTGGTTATAAAACAGCAGGTGTTAGCTGAAATTGCCTCCAAAGTGCTAATTTACAACTTGGCTGCCATGACTGCGAGGATCATCTTGATTAGCCGTTGGTGCTACTGGGGCTGAAAATTTGGAAACTTTGCCGCTAGCTTGAGCATAAGGAAGAGACGAACCATTAACCAAAGCTTCTAAGTTGCTAGCCATAATCGTCCGGGGTTGATCGCCGATCGCTTCAGCTATGGTTTCCCCTTGCTGACTCAAAAATACAAAATGAGGAATCCCATCTACCCGATATTTCAACATCTCTGGTAGCCACTTGGTATTATCCACATTTAGCATCACAAAATTCATCTTGTCAGCATACTCTGTTTCCAGTTGAGTGATATCTGGTGCCATTTTTTGGCAGACAGTACACCAATCAGCATAAAACTCTACTAGAGATGGTTTGCCATTGCTGATTGCTACTTCTAGCGGTGTGGACGTATCACTTAACTTGGCTAGAGTTGCCGAGGTTGTTTCAGTTCGCAATCCTAAGACGAGGGCAACGCTAAGAGCGATCGCTACCATTACAATTAAAAAGTTTCTCAAACGCTTCCCAAAGTTAGATTCAGGCTTATCGGGAGAATTAACAGGTGAATCAGTACTCATAACAAAATTATTAAAACTTATTAAGCAATTTCTTCTTCAGTTTAGCTGACTCCAGCCGCTCTTAAATACGTAATTTAATCTTAAAAATGGGTATTACAAATAAGTACTTAAGATGAAATAGATTGTAAAGAATGATTTTAAGCTTCAAAAATACCAGTGCTGTGTGTGCCATATTTTTATTAGTCAGCGTTGGCAGCTTTCACACCTCAGCCATAGCCACTGTCAATAAACAGTCTCAATTGATAGTAAAGCAGAGTAAAACCCAGCCACACCCAGTTTTTAAATCTATTTTGCCCAAATTAAAGCAGAAGACTCAGATTCGTATTTT
This sequence comes from Nostoc sp. ChiVER01, assembly GCF_034531155.1. Lineage (NCBI taxonomy): Bacteria > Bacillati > Cyanobacteriota > Cyanophyceae > Nostocales > Nostocaceae > Nostoc > Nostoc sp. ChiVER01. The sequence continues at coordinate 345,237 of NZ_JAVRBS010000005.1, forward strand.
ATTGCCGAAGTTTATTCCTGAGTCAGATGGAGAAAATCCAATTTACGCGATTATAGAAGCTGCTACGCAAAAAAAGTACGAAATTTTACTGGGTTTCAGTCCCAATTGTACGGGTGGAACTGCCTGTCGTTTGGGCGTTGTTTATGCTGAAGCTGTAACTCGCAAAACACCCCGCCTTAGTGGTAAACCTGTATCCTTAGCTAAAGGCATCACTGGGTATTTTGTGGATTCTACTTGTGGTGCTAATTGCTCAGATGCTACTTTGACTTGGAGACAGCAGAGGGTGCAATATGTTGTTGGTTTGAAAGCAGGCGATGGCTGCGCCAACGTCTGCGACGAACGCACTTCTTTGATAAAAATGGCTAATTCTGCGATTAACTAATTCTGTAGGTTTCAGTCAAGAGATTTTCTAGGAACAAATAGAGGTTGATATTTAAGGAAATCATTATGGTAATATCAACCTCTGCTGTTCGTGGATCATTCTAATAGTCTAGCGATGTATCACCAATATCTAACCAAATTTAGTAAATAAATATACTTAATATTTACACAACGCACAAAAAATATTTCAACTTTTGTTTGCTCTATTCTCTTGTATTACATGAATAATCGATGGCACTAAAGAAACAACTATAATTAATCCAATAATCGGCAATAAATACTTATCTACCTGTTCAGGTGGCAGAGATTTTCCTAAGAAAAACCCTAATATAGTGATGCCGAATGTCCAAACAAAGCCACCGATTAAGTTGTAAGACATAAATGTGCGATAATGCATCGCACCAATCCCAGCCACAATCGGCGCGAAAGTCCGTACAATGGGTAAAAAACGTGCTAAAACAATCGTTTTTTTACCGTGCTGTTCATAAAAGTTTTGAGTTTTAACAAGATGTTTTTTATGAAACAACCATGAATCTTCCTTTTGAAATAGTCTTCTGCCAAATTTATGCCCAGTAAAATAACCAACATTGTCACCTAAGACTGCACAAACAAAAGCACCAAAAATTAAAACCCAAATGTTCAGTAAATTCTGAGATGCCACAAATCCAGCAGTGAACAATAAACTATCCCCAGGTAGAAAAAAACCAATTAACAAGCCAGATTCAGCAAAGACAATCGCCCACACTCCAAAATAGCCAATTGATTTAATCAGTTGTGGTAAATCCAGATGCATAGAATTTTTTAGCTTTCAACAATAGATCCACAACATCTTAACGTTTAGCAATTTTCCTGAATAAAAAGTAATATTAAATTTACGTAAAGTTATTGTGTAATATTTGGAAATATAGTGACAGATGGTACATTTTGGGTTAATTAGGCAAGATGCAAAGATATTTGAAAGTAGTAAGACTATTTTGGAGTGCTGCGATCGCAGCTGAGTTAGAGTATCGGATTAACTTTTTCATAGCTACCCTCAGCAGCTTGGGAAATCTTGCGGGTAGCCTCTTTGGATTATTCTTGTTTTACCGGAAAGGTTATACTTTTAGTGGCTGGTCATGGGACGCAGCCTTAGTAGTTCTAGGAATTTTTACCTTACTACAAGGATTTTCTGCTACTTTTCTGGCGTCGAACTTGAATCGCATTGTCCGCCATGTTCAAGAAGGCACTTTAGACTTTATATTATTAAAACCTATCCGCAGTCAGTTTTGGCTTTCCACCCATACCCTGTCACCTTGGGGACTGCCAGATATAATTTTTGGTAGTATTATTATTGGCTACGCAGGTAAACACCTCGGTGTAGGGATAGACGACTATCTACTTGGTATGCTGCCGTTATTGTTCAGCTTTTTGATTCTGTACAGCCTGTGGTTTATGCTCGGAGCAATGAGTATCTGGTTCGTTAAAATATACAATGTTACCGAAGTATTACGTGGTTTGTTAGAAGCTGGACGATATCCCATCGCAGCATATCCTAGTGCTTACCGCTTTTTCTTCACCTTTGTAATGCCAGTAGCATTTTTAACTACTGTACCAGCCCAAGCCCTACTGGGTCGGAGTGACATTAGCTGGTTAATAGGTGCAGGAATATTAGCAGCAGCGTTGTTTTTCGCTTCCACTTGGTTTTGGCGATTTGCGTTGCGGTTTTATACCAGTGCTTCGAGTTAGAGAGCTACACAAACGCCTTTCAACTAAATGTAGAGCGACAAATAATTTGTCGCTCTGCATCTTGTCGGTTAACAAATTAAATGTCGTCTTAGCAAATTATTGTCGCTAAAATATTTAAGGCTATAATCCTCACTGCACAATTATTATAGCCTTTTTGACTTCCATTAAACTTTGAAAATTATTTAACAAATTGAATGTCGTTATCTAACAATGCTTCGGACAAAATTAGGCAGCAATAACCCCGTAAGAACGTAGGTTTTGATAGTTAGGATGGGATTTAATTAAAGTTGGCGAGAGTCTTAACTTTGAAATAAAGGTGTCGAGCAAATGGTCATTGAGTGCGCGTCGCTTGACACTGGCCATTGAAAAGACAAAGGGTTGTTGGCTCAACTGCTGTCGATGAGTATCGAGCTTGGCAATATTGAGGGCAGTAAAACTAGCATTGAAATGAAAGTCAAGTTTTTTGACATCACGGGCTTGACAATCACTGAGTCCGGTGAATTGTTTAGCATCGCGGAAAATAAATTCGATTTGAAAGCGTAGTTTGTAGAAACGATAAATCTCGTCTGCCGATTGGTTGATATCTGTCGAGAATAAGACAGCATAACTCGGTTTATTAGGCTTACGATGGTCAAGTACATAAGCTAGTGGTTTGTCTCATAAGTTCTGCTGGGTTAGAATTGAAACAGAGAGTTGAGC
>NZ_JAVRBS010000050.1:0-420 GCF_034531155.1 Nostoc sp. ChiVER01
GTGACAACACCATCAAACTGTGGAATCTAGAGACAGGGAAGGAAATCCGCACCCTGACTGGGCATGATAACACTGTCTCTAGCGTGAGTTTTAGCCGCGACGGCAAGACTTTGGCTTCTGGCAGTAGTGACAACACCATCAAACTGTGGAATCTAGAGACAGGGAAGGAAATCCGCACCCTCTCTGGGCATGATAGCTATGTCAATAGCGTGAGTTTTAGCCGCGACGGCAAGACTTTGGCTTCTGGCAGTGCTGACAAGACAATCAAACTGTGGAATGTAGAGACAGGAAAGGAAATCCATACCCTGACTGGGCATGATAACTGGGTCAATAGCGTAAGTTTTAGCCCCGACGGCAAGACTTTAGCTTCTGGCAGTGCTGACAAGACAATCAAACTGTGGAATGTAGAGACAGGAAAGG
>NZ_JAVRBS010000050.1:520-34327 GCF_034531155.1 Nostoc sp. ChiVER01
AAATCCATACCCTGACTGGGCATGATAACTTTGTCTGGAGCGTAAGTTTTAGCCCCGACGGCAAGACTTTAGCTTCTGGCAGTGATGACAAGACAATCAAACTTTGGAATCTAGATACAGGGAAGGAAATCCGCACCCTGACTGGGCATGATAACTTTGTCTGGAGCGTGAGTTTTAGCCCTGATGGCAAGACTTTGGCTTCTGGCAGTGAAGACAAGACAATCAAACTGTGGAATCTAGAGACAGCAAAGGAAATCCACACCCTGACTGGGCATGATAACCCTGTCTATAGCGTGAGTTTTAGCCTCGACGGCAAGACTTTGGCTTCTGGCAGTCGTGACAAGACAATCAAACTGTGGAATCTAGATTTCTGGAATCTAGACTTAGACACTTTAATAGGGCGCAGTTGTGATTGGGTAGGCGGTTATTTACAGAATAATCTTAATGTTAGCGAGAGCGATAGGCACTTGTGCGACGGTATTGGCACGCAAAAATGAAACCAATTCGCAATTCGCAATTCGCAATTAAATTTTTAAGGTGCGCCTCCGTTGGAGACTGACGTTAACTTAAAGCCAAGTCCTCTGGTGTATTACAGTTAAACAGCATTTCGGGTTCTGCTAAAGGCAAAACTTCTACAGGATATTGCTGAAGCCATTGCTGAAACGATCGCCCCCCTTGGTTGATAAACTCTAAGAGTTGTGGCAAACAGCGACGGCGATAGAAACCACACAGAGGTTCCCAACCTTTAGGATGATGAGCCAAAGCTGCGATCGCATTATCCCTCACGCTATCAAGTCTACTTACCCAATCTTGCAACACCTCAACCTGCAATCTCGGCAAATCGCAAGCTAGCAACAGTACCCAATCTGTTTTGACTTCGGCTAGCCCTTGGGCAAATCCAACTAAAGGCCCTTGGGCGAGAGATTCTCCAGATAAAGGCACTTCCCGAATAAACTCACAATCAGGCAAAAGCAAGTCTTGATAGCGTTCTGGCCAGGGAGTGACTACATAAACAACATCAGCACAGCTATGAGCAATGCTACAAACTCGCTGTAACAAAGGCACTCCTTGAATGGGAATCAAGGCTTTATCTTGACCCATCCGAGAACTCTTACCGCCTGCTAACACAATCGCTGTTAATTCGCTTCGCGTAGTCATTAACCCATGCCCAATGCCCAATGCCCCATGCCCATCATCCTCTATTCTGACTTTTCTCCACTTGCTGTAATAAATGCTCTACACTTTCTGCTGGTGCAAGACACTTCAAACCTTGGCAAACTAACCCAACACTTCCCTCTGGTAAATCAGATGTTACCGTAAATACAGCCGTTGGTAAAAACTTGGGGATCAGAGAGTTTATTTGTTCAGTGGTGCTGCTAATCAAGGTAGAATTACGATACCAATCCAACGCTGTAAATAAACTGGGGCAAGCTTGGGGAGCGCCATGCATTACACTCCTAAAAGCTTTCAAACCAAGTTCCGCTAAATCCAAATAATCTAAATTATCAGTGAGCAGAGCCAGACGAACAAGATTAGCGATCGCAATTCCATTCGCTGATGGTGTAGCATTATCAGCGTAACTGCGCTCCCGCACAATTAAATCTTGACTAGAATCGCTTGACGTATTATAATATCCACCTAACTCTACACTCCAGAGAAATTCGTTAAATTCATCTTGGATAGCGATCGCTTTTTCTAACCACAGTTTATGCTCAGGGTTGGAAGCTTGTAAATCCAGGAGAGCTTTAATAAAAAAGGCGTAATCTTCAGACTGCGCTAAAACGGTTGGTTCTCCTTGATAGTTGAGTCGCTGAAAACGCCCATCGACAAACTGATTTTCCAAGATAAAATTCGCTGCTCGTGCTGCTAATTCTAGATATAACGGTTCTTGGAAAACCCCAGCAGCCCTAGCTAGCCCAGAAATCATCAAGCTATTCCAAGCGACAATCATTTTCGTATCTGTCACAGAGGGAATGCGACCTGGCCAGTTCGTGGTTTTTGCTTCCTGGTTGTTACGAGCTGGGGGAAAATCTAAAGACTCAGAACTAACGCCATAGCGAGCGGTAAAAAGCTTACTCAGAGCCATTTCCACCGTTGCACTCAGTTGCCCAGAATAGCGTCTTTGCAAGACATTACGCCCTTCAAAGTTGCCGTTAGGTGTAACAGTAAACTGTTCTAATTCCTTTAATTCTTCAGGCGTTAACAATTGTTGTAGTTCGCCGTAACTCCAGACGTAAAAGGCTCCTTCTTCAGGTTCTACTGCCGTGGGATCAATAAAACTGTCGGCATCTTGAGCAGCATAGAAGTAACCTTCAGGCGCGGTCATTTCCCGCTTCAGCCATTGTACAGTACCAGCAACTGCTCTCTCAAAGGCTGCTTCTTCAACTCCTGCACTCCATAAAGAAGCTATATACTCCACAATCTGCCCATTGTCGTAGAGCATCTTTTCAAAGTGGGGTACTGTCCAAGTAGCGTCAACAGTATAGCGATGAAAGCCGCCGCCCACATGGTCGTAAATACCTCCCAGTGCTAAGTCTAGTCCCCGTTGGGTACAAACTTGCTTGCCATCATAACGAGATTCAAAATTAAATCGAGTTCCTCGCAGTGCTAATTCTGCATAGGGAATCATCGGAAAGCTATTACCAGATTGACTAGGAGTAATTACAGCTGTGCTGGTTTCCCAACCTTGACGGAGTAATTCATGGTCTTCAAGCTCATCTGTTGTACCGTCTTGTAACACCGCAGACGTGAGCAACGACTCAATAATTAAGGCTTTGCGTTGCTGTAATTCTGCTTTTTCGGTATCGTAATAACGGCGAAGAGCTTGCAACACCTGCAAAAATCCCGGACGGCCATAGCGGGGATCTACAGGGAAATAAGTACCAGCATAAAATGGCACTAAATCTTCTGGGGAAAGAAATACGTTTAAAGGCCAACCCCCTTGACCACTCATCATCTGCAAAGCTTGCATGTAGATGCTATCGAGGTCAGGTCTTTCTTCTCTGTCTACTTTGATGGGAAGAAAATTAGCGTTCATGTAGTCAGCGATCGCAATATCAGAAAAAGCCTCGCCTTCCATGACAGTACACCAGTGGCAACTAGAATAGCCAATGGAGAGAAAAATCGGTTTATTTTGCGCCCTTGCAGTTGCAAGTGCTTCATCACACCAAGACCACCAATCAATGGGGTTTTCGGCGTGTTTGCGGAGATAGAGGCTCTTAGCTTCAGCAAGGCGATTAGTCATGATTAAATGCAAATAGTTGCCTTCTTTGCTCAGTCTATCCTCTTCTCAGGAGTCTTAGGCTAGACGGGTATGTAGATAAGCAAGAAATCCTACGAGCGAATTAGCTCTTGGGTCAGAAGTCGTAGTACATAATGTGATATCGCTGACCAAAGAATAATTTTAATGCAGAACAACTAAATTTATTTATGGGGTTCTTATACCAATTCAAATAATATTTGCAACACATCAATTATTTGTAAGGGCACAACATTGCTTATTGGTGTCAGCTTAAGGTAAAAGCCATGTACCGCAAGGAACTTAAGTTCCTTACTAATAGCTCAAGTCATCTTTAGATGACTAAATATTCCTAAAAATCTTTAGTCTACTTCAGTAGACTTGAGCTATGAGCTTTGAACTTTAGTTCAAGGCGGGTGAGGAAGTTTTCAGTTAAGCTACTTTTAGGTTAAGTTGACACTTTTGACTTCCCTGTAGGGGCTGACACCTATACAATTGGTGAAAAATTCTTACTGAAAAGATCGCAATAGCAAGCTAACAATATTTGGTGGCGTTTCTCGAACAGGTGATGCTGTCTTGGACTGAATTAAAGTATTTGGGCTAAGTACTGCTATCAGATGGAGTAAGAAGGTGATGATGGCAGCTTGTATAAGTTTTTCCAACATGGCACGTCTCTCTGGATGGATAGCATTTCAAGTATGACTAGTTATTCTAAATACATTTAGTTTGATGGACTTACTGAATGTAACAAAAATAATTTGATATTTTCCAAGGGAAATCCTAAAAAAATGTTTAAATTGTTACAGGATTAAGATAATTCCCTAAGCAAGTCTGATTTTGGTCATCGGTCTAATCACCACATCGTCAAAGTTATCCAGCAAATGCCGAGATATGAGGTTGGCGATGATTAGAGTATTTTGATTTGTTCTTCATGGGATATTTTCTTAGACATATTTTGCGGTTAAAAAGTGCCTTTGGGGGTTGAATTTATCGCAAAATCATCTTTTGTACTGTTTTTGGGCAAGGGAAAACGTTGAAGAAGTAAGAGGGCAGAAGGAATAAGTCTTTATGGGATTCGACCCCTCCTGACTTGGCAGCCCTGAACTCCCGTTCAGTGTAGGTCTTAAACCTTTGCTAAAAAGTGGTCGCGCAGACGGTTTGGGCAATCAGAGAAGGGCTAAATCTCTTCTGTCTTCTGCCCTCTGCCCTCTGCCATCTGCCATCTGCCTTTCTTTGATAAAGGTTTAAGTTATCTGCTTGAGAACAATAGAGATAAACCCCAGTTTCGTGCTGTCACCGATAAAATGTATTTAAAGTATCCACAAACACGCTTCCATGATTCCTATCGTTATTGAACAATCGGGTCGAGGCGAACGCGCCTTTGACATCTACTCACGGCTGTTGCGTGAGCGCATCATCTTTTTGGGACAACAAGTTGACAACAACATTGCTAACTTGATTGTTGCCCAACTGCTGTATTTGGATGCCGAAGACTCGGAGAAAGACATTTATATGTACATCAATTCTCCCGGTGGTTCGGTGACGGCTGGTATGGGCATTTTTGACACTATGAAACACATTCGCCCTGATGTCTGTACAATTTGTACCGGATTGGCGGCGAGTATGGGCGCTTTCCTCCTCAGTGCTGGTGCTAAGGGTAAGCGGATGAGTCTACCCCATTCTCGGATTATGATTCATCAACCTCTAGGCGGCGCTCAAGGACAAGCGACTGATATTGAAATTCAGGCGCGGGAGATTCTATACCACAAACGGCGGCTGAACGACTATTTAGCTGAACATACAGGTCAACCAATTGAGCGGATTGCTGAAGATACTGAACGTGACTTCTTCATGTCACCAGAGGAAGCCAGAGAATACGGTTTGATTGACCAAGTGATTGACCGTCACGCTGCTGGTAGCCGTCCAGCAGTTGCTGTTCTTAATTAATAGTTGCGATCGGTAAATGGTGATTTACCACTTTTAATTTCCTTAAACCCCAAAAATAACCCCTTTTCATAACTGAAGAGGGGTTATTTTTGGAATAGGTGGACTGCTTAACTTAATACAGATTTGGACAAAGAACAAATGACAAATGACTAATCAAAATCCCGCTATTGGGTCTGGCTGAGATTGTAAGTATTTGAGGAATCCGTGTAATTCTTCTTCAGTTAGCAAAGTACGCCCCCGCTTACCGTAGGTTTCAATTAGATGTTCCCGCCCTTGTTCTGGTGTCCAGCCTAAACGCTGAAGTTCGACATCTGTTTTAGCAATTACATCCGATAAATCCACGGGTTCAGCTTTCTTCTTTCTCTTTCCTGTCACTGACGGGGTGGCAACATTCTCTTGAGGGCTGTAACTCCGAGGTGTAAATGGTGTGACATTATTGGCAGAAATTTCTGGAAAGGTTTGATTTTCTACCTGGTTATCAAAGGTTATTTCCAAGTTTTCCACTGGTGGGTCAAATTCTAGCTCTTTGTTGGCTATCGTAGGAAAGTTTTGACCTAAATCCTGGCTATAGCTATCGCTTGGTGGGGACGCACTACTGCTGTACCCGTACTGTTCATTATTGTTTGTTACTACTTCTGGTTTGATGTTCCGTACTTTAGAAGGTGGTATCGATATTTCTTTGTCGCTGACCATTGGCCACTGACTACCAACAAAATCCTCATCCTTTGCAGAGGAATAAGCAGCCGATTCATTCAATCCGCCTTTGGTATTCAAGGAAGGATTTAGCTGCGCTGGAGGAGTTGGATTTGAGCTAAATGCCACTGATTGCTGTGGTGCATTTGTAATACCCAAAACTATCAACGCCCTAGTTCTGGCTTGGTCTTCTGCTGCTTCTACTGTTTCTGCTGCTGCCATACCCGTAGCACGGGTTACGCCTTCTATTTGCACGCTTGCCCGGACAATATATTTTCCTTGAAAAATTTGCAATAATTCAGAAATCAGACTGCCTTTGGGATACAAGCTCTGGAATTGAGCCAACATAGTACTGCTACCAATCTAAATATTTTTAATAACGGAGTTGATCCTGCCTGTATGTTCAAGCTAGCTCATCTGCCCTTACTTTAATTTACATCTACTCGATACCCAGGATGCCTCAAGGAAGAAGACAAGGGGCAGGGGGCAGGGAGCAGGGGAGAGAACCTCATACACCCCATACATAAATGTAGGGGCCTTACGCTGTAGACGCATTATTTCTTGCGCTTGAGCGTCTCGAAATAAATGTTTAAATCAAAGGACATAAATAAATTTATTTGCTCTGGATTCCTTTTGACAGGGGAATCTTAGAATTTTTCTCCCTTGCTCCCTGCCTCTTCGGTGATCAGTTTCTTGGCAGGCGATGAAGTTATCAAGGTGATATTCTTACTTTGCCCTGTGTCCCAATTATTGTAGCAATAGCTCTTTTTTGACGAAATTTTTTGCTAGTGCTAACTTAATCTGGGTAGTCTTGCCTGCAATGCTATACTGATTACCCAACAGGATATCTAGAACTATTTTCTGGAAGTGCGCTCTAAATCTACAATAATGGAGATAAGGTTCGCCCTCACTGCTTATTAAGCTGCTTACCTAATTGTTACCGATTCTACATGTGGGAAAGTTAGGTTCACGGCAGTTCCGCCTAGTTCAAAATCAGAGTCTAATGTCGTAAAATTACCTTCACTCTAGACAATCAAACACCTGTAGTTTCCACGCCACTTGACGGCAGTTGCTCCACTTGGGGAGACCCCAAGACCGCACTGCCTTCTCCATTTGGGGAAGCCCTAAGACGGCAGTGGCTCCCCTGCATAGCCCTTTTGGGCAGTCTGGATTCTCTAAACCCAGCTTCTCAAAAACCCGTCGTGTAATTACCTAGCGGGGCTAAATCCTAATCAGGCGTGTAATCTTAAGTTTGGTTAGGTGAAGAGACTTGAACGCAGGCGAACTCTGAGATCATCGTGCAGTGAGAAGTTCGTAGACGCCCATTGTCTGTGGGTCGGCTTCCTTTGCTTAGACTGCGGGAGTAGTTTATCACTCTTGCGGGGTCGGGCTTCCTTTCCTTAGAACTTAGGAAGTCTTGCCTCTGAGCAATTCGTTTCCAACTTGTTTCTGTAAGCCGTGAGGATATACAGAAAAGAACCAGATTGAAGAAGAATTCAGAACTCAGAATTCAGGATTCAGAATCAATATAGTGGGGAATTCAGCGCAAAGTGCGGTGTTGGGGTCTCCCCAAGAGGAGCAACTTTGTAGGAGAGATCCGCCACTATAAAAGTTGACCACAAAACAAGAAAATTTTTGTGGGGAACTTAAACCTCTTGATTCAGACGCTTGCGGACTCGCTACCACTGCGCTATCCGCAAGTTACAGAGAATTTAATTCTGAGTTCTGGCAACTGACGCTTTTATTCTGTTTTGCTAAACAAAAATGATGTTTTGACCAAAGGTCGGTTCACTGCATGGAATTTTCAATCGCTACACTCCTTGCCAATTTCACCGATGATAAATTGGTAGCTCGGAAGGTTTTAGAAAAGAAACTTGGTTGTGAAGATGAAAAAAGTTTACAAAAACTTCACATTGCCTTAGATGTTCTGGAAAAAATCGGTATTTTAGTGAAAGAACGGGGCAAGTACCGCCGTGTCTCAGAAGAGGGAATAATCGAAGCAAAACTCCGTTGTTCTAGTAAAGGTTTTTGCTTTGCTATTCAAGATGTGGAAGGAGCTGAGGATATTTACATCCGCGAAAGTCATCTGAGTAATGCTTGGAATGGCGATCGCGTTTTGGTCAGAGTTCTCAAAGAAGGTAGTCGCCGTCGCTCTCCCGAAGGGGAGGTGAAGCTAATTCTAGAACGTTCTAACCACACTTTATTGGCACGAATTAAGCAGGTGGAAGCTGGTTTTAGGGCTGTGCCTTTAGATGATCGATTGCTGTTTGAACTGAAGATCCAGCCAAACGGGGCAAAATTGGAAGAAGCGATCGATCACTTGGTTCATGTAGAAGTTTTGCGTTACCCACTGGCACAATATCCTCCCCTTGGTCGAGTGGTGCAAATCCTCGGTAGCGATGCCGAAGCTGCTGCTGATATAGATTTAGTTACGTGCAAACACGACCTTTCCCGGACTTTTCCAGATAATGTCCTAGATGCAGCAGCCAAGTTGCCCAAAAAGCTACTCAAAGCAGACCTGAAAAATCGGCTGGATTTACGTAATTTATTTACCTTTACCATTGCAGGGGTAAATGGCGATACCAAAGTTATAGAAAACGCTTTTAGTTTAGAAAAAAACTTAGCCGGAAATTGGCTTTTAGGCGTTCATATCACCGATGTTTCTCACTATGTCCAACCTGATGAAGCCTTAGATAGAGAAGCACTCAAACGGGGCAAATCAGTGTATCTGGGAGAATTAGTACTGCCAATTTTGCCCCCAACTGTGGCAGAACGCTGTTCTTTGATACCTGGGAGCGATCGCTTAACCATCTCTTTTTTAATTACCATTGATCCCCAATCTGGACAAGTCCTAGAGTGGGAAATTCAACCTAGTGTAATTAACGTCGAAACAGCACTGAGTACTGAACTTGCCCAAGCAATTCTCACAGGTGAGGCACAAGAGCAATCATCACAGGTTTCCCAAATCTTGCAAGACCTCCAAGCCTTGCAAACAGCCGTCAAACAGGTACGCTTGAATCGTGGTAGCCTCCAGTTGAATCTGCCGCCCAGCCAAAACGCCTACTATGATGAGGGGATTCTTGGCGCTGTGGTAGTGAATGATTTACCAGTGCGATCGCTACTCACGGAGTTGGTACTGTTAGTTAATCAACTAATGGCAACTCACTTAAATGCTCTTGGTGTTCCTGCCATCTGGCGAGTTCAAGGTACACCCGATGTCGAAGATGTCCAGGAAATGCTGAAATTGGCAGTCAATTTAGGCGTTGACCTCACACTAGATCCAGAAGTCGATATTCAACCCTTAGATTATCAACATTTGACCACAGCTTTTGCGGAATCTCCTTCTGAGCAAGTTCTTACTTACTTGTTACAAGATACACTAAAACCATCTGCATACAGCACCACCAAAGGATCTCACTTTGGTCTGGCATTACCGCAATATGTCCACTTTAGCGCTCCTTTGCGACGTTACCCAGATTTGCTCATGCAGAGAGTGTATTACGCGCTACTCGAAAACGGACGCGATCGCCGCAATACCCGTGTAAGAGAGCGCGTTAACCTGCGCCACTCCTCCAGCCACGAGGAAATTAACTGGAATGTTTTACCCCCAGAATTGCAACAAGAACTGCAAAGCGATTTAACTAGGGTAATTGTCCAAATCAACGACCGAGAAAAAGAAGTCCAAGAAGCTGAAGCCGATTTAGCCGGACTGCAAAAAGCCCAACTGATGAAGCAACGCATCGGTCAGGTATTTCAAGGCGTAATTACCGGGGTTCAATCCTACGGTTTCTTTGTAGAAATTGAAGTACCAGCAGCTGAGGTAGAGTCCAGCAGTAATCCTGGTGTGCCTTTGCGGGTAGAAGGATTGGTACACGTCAGTTCTCTCAAAGATGATTGGTATGAATATCGCGCCAGACAACAAGCACTGTTTGGTCGGAAAAATCGCGCTTCTTATAGATTAGGCGATCGCGTCGCCGTACAAGTTAAGAGTGTCGATTACTACCGTCAGCAGATTGATTTGGTAACAGTTGGCAGCGATGGCGTACCCAGAGGTTTAACTGGCGGTGGTTCTAATGAGGAGTTTTCAGACCTCTACTTACCAAATGACATTGAGCCTGATGACCTAGACCCTTACTCTGATGATGAGTAAAGTGAAAAAGCAGAGAGCAGGGAGGAGGGGAGACAAGGGGACAAGGGGACAAGGGGACAAGGGGACAAGGTGACTTAAGTGATTTGCAACAAGTCTTTCCCTTTGTCCCTAATTCTCCTTGTCCCCAAGTCCTTTTCATCATGCCCTATGCCCAATGCCCCCTGGCCCCTGTCCCCTGTCTCTTAATAAAGTAAACCTTACGTGTCGAATAACACAAAACCTCTAATTTTAGGCGTATCAGGCGCATCTGGTCTGATTTACGCTGTTCGTGCAATCAAATTTTTGCTAGAAGCGGAGTTTAGTATTGAATTGGTTGCCTCTAAATCTACTTACATGGTTTGGCAGTCAGAACAGGAAATTCGGATGCCAGCAGAACCAACCGGGCAAGAACAATTCTGGCGAGAGCAAGCTGGAGTGGCAATTTCGGGTAAACTTCGCTGCCATCCTTGGGGTGATGTTGGAGCCGGAATTGCCAGTGGTTCATTTGCTACTCTGGGGATGATAATTATTCCATGCAGCATGAGCACAGTGGCAAAGCTAGCGACTGGCTTGAGTTCCGATTTACTAGAACGGGCGGCAGATGTCCAACTCAAAGAAGGACGAAAGCTGGTCATTGTTCCTCGTGAAACGCCTTTTAGCCTCATCCACCTCCGTAACTTAACCTCTCTAGCAGAAGTTGGAGTGAGAATTGTCCCCGCGATTCCTGCCTGGTATCACAATCCCCAAACTATTGAGGATTTAGTGGATTTTGTAGTTGCCCGTACTTTAGATCAACTAGATATTGACTGCATTCCAATTCAGAGGTGGCAAGGTCGTCGCTAACATTCTCAATGGATTTATTGTAAATTTCACAATAGTCCTAAAAAGGTAATGATAGAGATGGCTGATAGTGTCAGTAGTCAGTGAATAGTAGTTAGCGAAGAATATTCAGACTGATAACTGACCACTGACAACTGATCAAAGAGGCAGGGGAGTAAGGAGCAGAGGGCAGAGCGAGAAAGATTCTGGAATTACCGACTCTATTAGGGTCTCAGAGCAAATAAATTTATTTATCAGGTTTTCCCCCTGCCCCCTGCCCCCTTTCCTCTTTAGTGACCACTGATAACTGACAACTGACAAAATTGCTATGGCTGTAATTCGCTTAATTCTATTGGTGGCAGTACTGGGAGGACTAACGCTGTTATTAGTCCAAAATTTCTCACCTGCCCTATCGCTAGTATTTTTGGGCGTGCGAACTCAACCATTACCACTAGCGATATGGATTTTGTTTAGTACTGCCACTGGTGCTTTCACATCTATATTGATTGCGACCTTGTTTAATTTATCCAATTATTTTGGAGGAAGACAACGCCAAACTCCTAACCGCCGAAGCACAGCGCCTCGTGCGAAGGCAACCCGTAGAGAAAAATTTACATCTCGTCCTGCCAGTTCTCCACCACCAGCTAGTAAAAAAGAAGAGCCTACTAGTGATGTATTTGATGATTGGGAGACAAATAGCAGTAAAGATGATGATTGGAATTTTGATGAAAAGTCAGAGGAAACACCTACTTCTAATTCTCAAGCTCAACAGCCTAAAGACTCTACAAATTACGAACGTCAATCAGAAGCCAAAAGCAGTTCTCAATCTGGTTCAGTTTATTCTTACAGCTACCGGGAACCAAAAAATACGGCTGCGGGAAAAACTGAATCTGTTTATGATGCTGATTACCGGGTAATTATCCCCCCTTATCAGCCGCCAACTACCAATCAAGCCGATGATGATGATGATTGGGAATTTTTTGATGATGATGATGATTTTGAAGATGATGGTAAACGCCCCCGTCGGTGAGATGTAGCAGGCTACGTCTCTATTTGATGCCGCACCGCTCTCTAGACTCTTGCTTGACCTTACCAGTCATGGCAGCTTCCTGCAAAGTCATGAAAGCATTAAAATCTTCCAAGTCATACCGGGAAGTCAACAGTTGTCGTAGTTGATTTTCAGCTTCCATTGTCAAATAGCCAGTTGCTAAAGCTTTTTGTACAACATCACGAATTCGAGTCATAGTTGACGCCTCATCCATCCTATATTTATTCATTCAGCCTTATTGGGGTGAAATATGCAGTAGTTTTTGTGCCGAAATCTCAACTTGGCAAGCTTTTGTGGGCGATCGCAAGATATAAGTCATTATTTACACCTTTATAGGAAACATTTAATTGATTAGGGCTTGTTATAACTGAACTTTTAGAATAATGACGTTGTGCTAGTAGAAACACAGTATTCTGTATACTTGAATTTACTTACCAGAGTAAAAATTCGGATTATTTAAATAGACAGAAATAGTTTGGATAAAGTTTCAAACAAGCTATATTAATTTTTTAGTTAAGCATAGCGATCGCTATGCAGCAATTACCTAGTTACTTGAGGCAAATTACTACATTCGTGAGAAATTTATCATTTATGATTACAGTAATTTCACAGACGAATCGTTAATCTATTGCCTTAGTTACTTCAAATACACTAATAACGGTAATTACTACAGTTAATTCCTCTTAAATAGAAGAGAAAATTGTAGAATTTAAAAACAAATAAAAGCTTTCAGATAAATTCCAGTTGATATCTCATTTCTTCTGGCAATAACTTCCCAGATTAAAATTAAATCCCTCAATATTTCTCCAATTGAGCGGCGGTTTTGAGTGCAGTAAGTAATTTCTGAGTGCATAATAAAGCCACTATGATGAAGTATCACAAAGTTATCATCATGTGGTATCTTAGACATCTAATCAAGAAACACTCCTATAATAAGAATTTATATTTTAATTATCAGATCATTAGCGATCGCCAATCAAGTAATTTTATCCGGTTGCGCGATCGGTGAGAAACTCCATATTTTTAAATCCGAGATTAAGTCATTGAGTTTATAATTAGAAACTGTGACTCAGCACTCAGAATTGGAGCAAAGCAACTGGTGAGCAGCTTATTACAAGGAGTCAACCTGTACTTAATTGGGATAATGGGCGTTGGTAAGACGACAGTAGGACGCTTACTGGCGAAGGAATTGGGTTATGGGTTTGTGGATACCGATAATATTATTGCCCAAGTAACAGGTAAATCTATCAATCAGTTATTTGCACAAGTTGGTGAACCAGGCTTTCGCCAATTAGAAAGCGACGTGCTTTCACAAATTTGTGCTTTTACAAAGTTGACTATCGCAACCGGTGGCGGCATTGTACTGCGGCGAGAAAATTGGGGTTACCTGCACCACGGTTTGATAGTCTGGCTAGATGTGCCAGTAGAGATAATTTACAGCCGTTTAGCTGAGGATACCACAAGACCACTGCTGCAAGATGCAGATCCTAAAGAGAAATTGCGATCGCTCCTTGAACAACGAACACCACTTTATTCTCAAGCCGATTTGCACATCACCGAGCGAGAGGGAGATACACCTGAAGACGTTGCCAAGCGAATACTCGAGGCAATTCCTGGCGTACTAAAAAAAACAGTTTCTCATTAATAGGGAATATTAATCTAACTGTGTCTGCAAAAGATATTTTTCATGAATCAGTTAAAAAAGCTTTGCAAAAAGAACAATGGAGGATTACGAGCGATCCATTAAAATTTAAATTTGGGGAAGTCAATTTTCAAATTGATTTAGGCGTAGAAAAAATAATTGCCGCAGAAAAAGGAAATGAAAAAATAGCAATTGAAATCAAAAGCTTTTTAAACCCCTCGGCAATTACAGATTTTTACTCTGCTTTGGGACAATTTCTTAGTTACCGTATAGCACTAGCAGGACATGAACCAGAGCGAGTCTTATACTTAGCAGTTCCATTGGATACGTACAAAACATTTTTTCAACTGGAGTTTACTAAAACTGCGATCAAACAGTATCAGGTGCTATTAATTGTTTACAATCCAGTAGATGAGGTGATTGTAGAGTGGATAAACTAGCAAGATATCAAGAATATGTTAAAACATTGTTGACGAACTATGCCAGTGCTGATGTCTCGGATAACAATGTCGAAGTGCAACTGATTTTAGACACAGAACGCAATCATTATCAATGGATGAATGTAGGTTGGCAAGAATTTAATCGTATTTATCGATGCGTGATGCATTTTGATATTAAAGATGGCAAAATCTGGCTGCAACAGAATTTAACCGATCGCAATCCAGCAGAGGAGTTAGTGATGATGGGAGTACCACGAGAGGATATTGTCTTGGGTTTGCAAGCTCCTTATAAGCGTCAGTATACAGATTATGGCGTAGCGTAATGCGATCGCTCCTTGACCAACGAACACCACTTTATTCTCAAGCCGATTTACACATCACCGAGCGAGAGGGAGATACGCCTGAAGATGTTGCCAAGCGAATACTTGAGGCAATTCCTGGCGTTCTCAAAACACAATCTCATTAGCTGGTAAAAATATGTGATGGCTTCACATGAATTTAGTTTGATACTAAATTTTTCAGTTGAGGTAATGTCAATCAACTAACAACTGTTTGAGAGCGAATTCCTTGTAAGTAAGATATTTGAGATTTATTCTTTAGGCTTGTTTGTAGAGTTTTCTTAGAGAATGCTTGATCTGGATAACAGCTTGTACTTATTCCAGCAGCTTTTTTGAACATTTTTCCATAGAATGTTATACCCACTGTATTTTTGGGAACTCTTAACATTAAGTACAGTTTTCCCAAAGTTAGATTGGTAAGTCATGAAAGTTGCCCAGATTATTGACACATTAAGTATCTGGTGGAAGCAAAATTTGAGGTTAGGTATAAAGCCTGCCTTTTTCTGTTTGTTTGCGATCGCCCTTTCCCTAACTTTTGTGATCAATGCCTGTAGTCTTGGGCAAATTTCAGCACTAGCTATAGCTTATCAGTACAGACATACTCAATGGCATCAGAGATTGTGACGAGTTACAAAGTCTTCTACACTTACTGAAATAGGTTTTAACTCTCTCTATTAGGCTGCTCATGACGGTCAACGATTCTGAATACATCAGGCAAGCTGAAGCCACTCGTGTACGTGTACTAAGCGAAGCACTACCTTATATTCAACAATTTGCCGGTCGCACTGTTGTTGTCAAATATGGCGGCGCAGCCATGAAAGATAGCGCACTCAAAGACAAAGTTATCCGCGACATTGTATTCTTATCCTGCGTCGGCTTGCGTCCGATTGTAGTCCACGGCGGTGGCCCAGAAATTAACAGTTGGTTAGATAAGCTGGGCATTGAACCACAATTTAAGAATGGTTTGCGAGTCACTGATGCCGCCACAATGGATGTGGTGGAAATGGTTTTAGTTGGTCGAGTCAACAAAGAAATTGTCGCGCTCATTAACCAAGCGGGTGGATTGGCTGTAGGACTTTGCGGTAAAGACGGTAATCTATTTACAGCCCGTCCCCAAGGTCAAGAAGGCATCGGCTTTGTGGGCGAAGTCAGCAATGTGAATATCAAGATTTTAGAAACCCTCGCTAGCAATGGCTATATTCCGGTAGTGTCGAGCGTCGCCGGAGATGAGACAGGGCAAGCTTATAACATTAACGCCGATACTGTAGCTGGAGAAATTGCTGCTGCACTGGGAGCAGAAAAGCTAATTTTACTGACTGACACCAGTGGAATTTTAAAAGATTACAAAGACCCATCTACTTTGATTCCAAAAGTAGATATTCGTGAAGCCCGCCAGTTGATTGCCGATGGTATAGTTAGCGGTGGGATGATTCCCAAAGTCAGTTGTTGTGTGCGATCGCTTGCTCAAGGAGTCCGTGCAGCACACATCATCGATGGTCGCATTCCCCACGCCCTGTTACTCGAAATCTTTACTGATGTTGGGATTGGGACGATGATTCTGGGTTCGCAGTTTATGTAATAAGAGTGAGGTACAGACGCGATTAATCGCGTCTGTACAAAAGTGAGGAGTTTGGAGTAAAAAGCTCTACCTCATCTCCCTCATCTCTCTTTACCGGGGATAAACGAAAACACGCGATCGCCCGCCGCTAAATGGTCTACGATGCCATGAATTATCTATAATCACCGGATTAACTATGGTTGAGTCTCGAATTGCCGGATTAATCAAAGTTGGATTAATCAGGGTGGAATTTCTCACGTTCTGCCTGAACTGGGGATAGTAATAATCGGGGTAATTATTGCGTTGTGGCATGAGTCCCGTTCCTGGATCTACAGGCATAGGTGTGGGAATCGGGCTACCATAAATAAAGGAACCTACAGGAGGCGATTGCCTAACTCCATAACCAGGTGTGGGAATCGGATTACTATAGATGAAGGAACCTACAGCAGGCGATTGCCTGGCTCCATAAGCACCATCAATCACGATCACAGACTGTGCAGAAGCTGGAGCAATGCTTACACCCATCACTGTTATAGTCATGCCTGCTAAGAGCCAATTTAGTTGCGAATGCTTGATTTTCAACATATTTTGCTCACTTGTATTTGATACCGGAATTTTTAATTAGAAAATAATCACAGCTACTTAGTTAAAATTTTAGAAGTTTATTCAGTTTCAGGTTGCTAGCTTTTGAAAAAATTCCAAAAAGATTGCTGGTATTGGCAAAATTAAAATAGTGGTGATTTTTGTATAAACCGTGAGTGTAGAAAGTTTAGAAATTGCTAAAACCCGCTACCAGGCTGGGAAAGTTGCTTTTGAAAATGGGCAATACCGCGAAGCCATAGAAAATTTAGAAAAAGCCAGCGCCCTATTAGCTCGTAATTCTCGCCTTGGGGGGGAAGTAGAAATTCATCTGGTGACAGCTTATGAAGCAGCTGGACGCACCGATGATGCGATCGCTCTTTGCGAAAGACTTAAACGCCATGCCCATTTTGAAATTGGCAAGCAAGCGCGACGGATGCTCTACATCTTGAAAGCACCAAAGCTAAAAAGACCCAGCGAGTGGATGACCGAAATCCCAGACTTGGGCGCACTAGCCGATAATGAACTCAAAATTTCTATTGCTGCTAAGTCTACTAAATCTTCTGGACAGCAGAAGCCTAAACCTACGGAGCCGGAATTCGTTGACCTCAGTCAGGTCAATACCAGAGATAATCGCTTTATTTGGGTGGCGCTAATTGCTATCGGTTTAACCATCTCGTACTTGGTTTGGTTAAGTATTTCAGGAAGCCCAAGCTGATAACAACTCATATTAGATTAGTTTCCTACTATGAGCAGTAATTTCAGATGAATGTAGAGTTATTCAAAGGAACAAGAATAACCATTTAATTATGGTCGTTAACAATGTTTCGGATAATACTTATTTTTTGCTCTTTGAAGCTATTATTTGCGCGGCGTCTTCGGAAATTACTGCCTTTGACCGCTTTCAACGCGGCACTAAGACATTAACTTTACTTTTCTCTTACCTAATCGGATACCTAATACTTAAATTATTTAATTATTATCAGCATGATAATATACATCTGCTGTCATTTTAGCAATGTATTTCCAATTATATTCTTTAGCTAGCTGGAGGTTATGTTCTCCCATCAAAAATAGCTCATCGTGCTTTTTTACAGCAGAATTTATAGCATTTATTAAGCCATTCTGATCATCTATCTGATATAAAAATGCACCTGCATCGTCAAGCACTTCTCCGATGCAACCTTTGCGTGGTGCTATACAAGCTTTACCAAAGGACATTGCTAAAAGTACTGCACCCGATGTTAAAATATCCCGGTATGGAAAGATAACTGCATCACAAGCATTCATATAAAGTTGAATTTCATCATTTGGAACAAAGCCTGGAAAAAACTTGATTCTTTGATCATTAGCAATCTTCTGCCGAAGCGTATCTGTTATTTCTTGATTATCCAAGTGAACTCTACCAGCAATTACTAGTTGGATTTTCTCACTGTGTAGTTGATTGAACGTATCTATAAGTTGAAATACTCCTTTGTAGGGACGAATTGAACCAAGGAAGAGAAAAACAAGATTAGAATCTTTTAAACCTAATTTTTCTCTGGCTGTTGCTTTTTCAATCTTATTCTCGTAAAAGTCTATGTAATTACCATGTGGAACAACAAATACTTTATCTTTGTTCCTTATAGAAAACTGTTTCACAGTCTCTTCTTTTGCTACTTGGCAATGAGTAATGATAGCATTAGACAATTCAGCTACGATAATGCTATAAATCCGATCAAAAATAAAGTTTACGCTTTCATGATTCTTCAGGTTATGTACAGTCCAAATAATTTTTATTCCAAATAATTTTAGTAAAACTAGCTGCAATACAACTATTAATAATTTGAGTATATTAAATTGATTTTGATATGCAAAGAATGGATCTAACCAATGCAAATGTATAAAATCTGCCTTCTCACGTAAAATTACTAAGGGTAAAAAGAAGGTTGTTGAAGATGAAATGCCTGGGAGTACTAATTCAATACCTACTTTTTCTAAATTATCACTTAGTTGTGTTATGTAGGGGTTCCCATCAACAAATGTTTTAGGTAGAAAAATTGATTTTATTTTTTCCATTTTTCATTTTTCATTTTAGGAGTTGTTTAGACTTTACATAAGTAATTTGTCAATGTTGTGTCAAGAGGATGTAATTTTTACGACTGCTTGTAAATTAAAAGTCAAGAGTTATGATTAAAAAGCTTGTTGCTGCTGATGTTTTCTTTGTAGGCGATCGCTAACCAATTACAGCAGTACAAATATTGTGATATTTTTAACTCTTTAGCAGCATTCCCAAAAGTTGCTTCATCTGGGCAATTTGGCTCACCACGTTGGGTTATCTAGTGATGATTGGGATATTTTGGGTTTTAGTTACAAGAGAAAGCAGTTATTGTTGGAGAAAAGAAGTATTAATGAAAACTTGAGTTGTATAGCCGCACTAGTATATTTCGACTACGCTCAATAACAAAAAAATTGTGTCGAATAGAAGCTCTGCCTCCTGTCAAATCAAGAGGCAGAGCCTTGTTGCTCATTCGGTAGTAGCAGTTTTGGGTTCGCTGTTAGCTAATCGTAGAGCTTATAAATCCTATATATGCTGCCTTAACGGGCAATATTTACCACTTGCCAAAATAATTTTGGCGCAATCAAGAAAATTGACAAAACGTATACTATGATACCTACAAATATAGAAAGAACTAGTAACGCAAAAGAACTGATTAATGTACTCAAAAAATATTTAACAATAAAAATAGCAATCAGCATAATTATTGTTCCTGCTAGAGGGATCAAACCTTGGCGCAGGTAAGTTCTTATATCAATGCGAATCAACTTCCAAACTACCCAAATATCAAGGGGTGCCATCAAATAACTTCTGAGAACGTAAGCTGCTGCAACAGCAACAATTCCCCATTTAACTGATATAGCGAAGACAATAACATTACAGACGGCTTGTACAAAATCTAAAGCCAATTTCCAAAAAGGTTTTCCTACAGCCATCATTACAGGGGCATTAAAATAAAAATAAGCATAAATAATACCCATAAGATTCAAAACTTGCATTACTGGAATACTTGGTGACCATTTTTCTCCAAATATAACCAATACTATTTCAGGTGCTAATATTACCGTGGCCAGAAACCCCGGAAAAGTAATTAAGCTTGTAAGTTGGATTCCTTGATAAAGTGCATTGCGTAATCTTTCAGGTTCTTCTTGTAATCTGGAAAAGGTAGAAAGAGAAACTTTTGAAATAATGACAGTTAGTAATTGCGTTAAATTTAGCAGCAAACGATAGGCAACACTGTAATACCCTAATGCAGTGGAACCCAGGAAGTAGCCGATTAAAAAATCGTCAGAACGGCGGTTTAAAAAGTTAAATAAATTCATCCCCATTATATTCACTCCAAAGGCAAATAGTTCTTTGAAGTGTTTTGGCGAAAATCTGAATCCTGGACGCCAGTCACTTACCCACCAAAGTACTAAAACTTGTGCAAAGCTAGTGGTTAATTGCTGACCGACAAGGCTCCAGACTCCAAATCCCATAAACGCCATAGTTAAACCGACTATTCCGCCAATAATTACTGCTAACAATGAGCGTATAGCAAGGGATTTGAAAGCCAGTTTTCGTTGAAATACTGCTTCTTGAACAGTACTAAAACCACTAATTATAAAGCCTAAAGATAAATAGCGGATTATTGGCGTAACCTGTGGCTCTTTGAATAAATCACCAATTAATCCAGCACAAGCAATACTTAATATTGCTACCAGTCCACTGACTCCTAAATTAGTCCAAAAGGCAGTATCTAAATGTTCTTTTTCTATATCTTGACGTTGTACAATTGCTTGGGAAAAACCTTGGTCAATAAAAATCTGCAAAAAGTTCAAAAATATGGTGGATAAAGCAACTAAACCAAAAGTTTCTGGCCCTAGCAAGCGTGCCAGTATAAAGAAAATACCAAGGGCAATAACTTGACGTCCCCAATTGTCTAGAGCAGACCACAACACCCCTTTAACAGCTTTTTGTCGTAAATTGGATGAATTTTTATGTGATTGCATTATAGAGTCTACCCCTGAAATAACCTATAATGAACTTAGATTTTGGTGTCTGCAATCGTCTGCTTGGTTTGCAACCATTACAGTTCGATACTCTTGCGGTAAAACTAAATTTTTGCACATAGCGTTAGTTATTATCCAAATTTTTTAATCTAAAAACAATAAAGCAAAATATTATTAGTTAAGTGATTGATATAATGTTCCGAAAAATAGTTTTTCACATTTAATGAATTATTCATTAAAGATTATACTACTTTTTGCAAATTTGTAGTAATTGAATAAACTTTACCAATCTGTTGCGAACTTTACCAAAATTATAGAAACTGGTGTGGAAACGTTTAACACCAATTTGCCTTGTATTGAGGTAAAAGTCAAGATTCGTTAAAAAGTTTGACTTTTGGAGAGACTTATAGTTATGAATTCTTCCATTTTCAGACAGATTTTCTTGTGGTTAATCAGACCATTTAGGTTTTTATTGACATTGAATGGTCGAAATCGAATGAACCGCGTCTTTCCCATACGAAATCCTATTCTCTGGCTAGTGCTGTTAACATCGCTGCTACTGACTGGCTGTGTTAAGTACGATGTAGGGCTTAATTTTGAAAACTCAAATAGTGGCGAATTAGTACAGCATATTAAGTTGGGAGAGCGGCTAACTAGTTTTAGTGGCGATTCTGTGTACGAATGGTTAAACAGCATAGAGCGCCGCGCCCGTCAACTAGAGGGGAAAACACAGCGAGTTTCCCAAGAAGAAATCATTGTCACCATTCCTTTTAGTAGTGGTAGGGAATTACAAGAGAAGTTTAACGAATTTTTTAACTCCCGTGCGAATCAATCCTCTGAGTCAGTGGAGAGCCAATCTGACTCAGAACTACCGAAAATTGAATCAAATGTACTCTTGGAGCAGAACAATTTTTTACTTTTAGTCCGAAATCGGTTAATTTATGATTTGGATTTGCGATCGCTATCCTTAATTGCCAGCAAAGGTAACGTCTTGACTAATGCTGGTTCAATTCTCGACTTGGAATTTAGCTTGAAGACTCCTTGGGGAGCCAAAAATATTCAACTAACTGAAACTGCGATAGAGCCAGAAAAAAATGGCAATCGATTAGTGTGGAAACTCCAGCCTGGTGAGCTAAACCACATAGAAACCATTTTCTGGCTTCCCAGTCCCCTTGGTATTGGTGCGTTGTTAATTATCCTGTTTGTCTGGGGAGGATTGTACTTGAGATACAATTTCATGCCAGATCCCAGAATTCAGTTTTCTCCCAAAGTAGCAGTAAATAGGGAATAGGGGATAGGGAATAGGGAATAACTTTAGTTTTGGGTTTAGAGCCGCACTCAAAAAGAAAAATTATGCTGGGATTGCTTGCAACGAAGCATAAAGCGTTCTTATTCCAATCCCACAACTTCAGTGGTCACTATTCCCGTTGTTCGCTGCCATACCAACGTTCAGCAAGCGCACTGAGTTGATGAAGTACATCAATGAGTTCCTGACCACGTTCTGTAAGACCGTAAGTTACTTGTGGTGGGACAGTTGGTTCATAGTGGCGATAAATAATTTCTGCTGCCTCAAGCATCCTCAGTCTTTCCGTCAGAACTTTGGTGGAGATGCCCTCAACTAGGTGTTTCAATGCACCAAAGCGAGTAGGCCCACTATTACACAACACCCACAGTATATACATTGTCCAGGGGCCTGATAGTAAGGACATCAGAATACTGACAGGGCAAGCATCAGGATTTTTAGAGACAGACATCGATAAGTTAGCTAAAATTGTTCGACAGTTACTTTATGGTAACTACTTTACTTTAGTAACTAGTTACTTTTAGTATCTGATGTAATGCTTTGAAATTTAGACTCAAAAACAGTAAAAGCAGTAAATGCTAGCTAATC
Source organism: Nostoc sp. ChiVER01 (assembly GCF_034531155.1). Lineage (NCBI taxonomy): Bacteria > Bacillati > Cyanobacteriota > Cyanophyceae > Nostocales > Nostocaceae > Nostoc > Nostoc sp. ChiVER01. Next base: position 22,872 of record NZ_JAVRBS010000050.1, read on the forward strand.
AGGAGATATTTGGTGGTAAACATCCTACATATTGATTCCAGCCCTCGTGGTGAGCGCTCGCACTCCAGAGAACTATCTAAGGAATTCGTCAGTGCGTGGAAAGCAGCACATCCTCAAGATGCGATCGCCTATCGAGATATCGGGCATCACACAATTCCTCACGTAGATGAAGCTTGGATTGCGGCGGCATTTTCACCACCAGAAACCCATACCCCAGAATTAACAGAGGCACTTAGGATTTCTGACGAACTGATTGATGAGTTTTTAGCAGCCGATCGCTACGTCTTTGGAGTGCCAATGTACAACTTCAATATACCTTCCACTTTTAAGGCTTACATCGACCAAATTGTTCGCGCTAACCGGACTTTTGCTGTAGATGCTCAAGGCTTAAGAGGATTAGTCGAGGGTAAAAAGGCGGTTATCATCACAGCTCGCGGCGGTGACTTTAGCGCGACCTCCCCTGCTGTTGCCTACGACTTCCAAGAACCCTACCTACGGGCGATTTTCGGTTTTATTGGAATTACAGACATTCAATTTATTAACGCTAATAGCCTGAACGAGGGAGATGCCCGTACCCAATCTCTATCAGAAGCACGGGCAGCAATTCAAAATTTGATTGCTCAATGGTAATTTGACGCGGGGCATTGGTTATAGGTTCTTCTTCCCCTGCTTCCCCTGCCCCCTGCCCCCTGCTCCCTGCTTTCCCTTCACGGTGACAACCGCTCAATTTTCCAAGTGTGATTATCTAAACGGCTATAGAGCAAGCGATCGTGCAGACGACTGGGGCGGCCTTGCCAAAACTCAATTTCTATGGGGATCACTCGTAAGCCCCCCCAATGAGGAGGTCGGGGAATCTCCTCATTTTCATATTTGCTCTTAAACTCCTGCAAACGTCGCTCCAGGACTTCTCGGCTTTCTATCACCTCGCTTTGATTAGATATCCACGCACCCAGACGACTGTTGGCAGGGCGGCTGTGAAAATACTGGTCGGACTCAGTTTCGGAAACTTTCTCCACATACCCCGAAATCCGCACTTGACGTTCTAGTTCTGCCCACCAGAATACTAAAGCCCCCTGAGGATTTTCTGCTAGTTCTTGTCCTTTATGACTGTTGTAGTTGGTAAAGAATGCAAAGCCCCGTTCATCAAAATCTTTGAGTAATACCATTCTGGCTGAGGGCTTACCGTCTGGTGTCGCGGTAGCAATGGTCATGGCATTAGGTTCTGGAAGTTGAGCTGCTAGTGCCTGATCGAACCATTTTTTAAATTGAATAAACGGATTGAGGTCAACCTCAAGTTCGCTTAAACCTTGCAAGGTGTAGTCTTTGCGAAGGTCAGCTACGGTTTTGTCCATTTTGATTTACTTCCTTGTTATCAGATACGCTTATACATGTCTTTGTTAAAAATATCTATGATGATGATCAGCACCATCAAGAATTTTACAAATTCTCTCAAAGAATATTTAAAATAGGTTGCATAAGATGCGCCGTTCGGCCTCCCTTCAACGCCTGTTAATTTATGGTCTAAGCGGCCCGATTATCGCTCTCAATGTCTGGCTGCTGTCTGTGCTTTTTCGCTATTTTCAGCATCCCATTACCGTCTTGATCATTGCAGCGATTCTGGCTTTTCTACTAAATTACCCGGTTAAGTTCTTTGAACGTGCCCGGATCACGCGCACTCAGGCAGTGATCATAGTTTTACTTGGAACATTAACCCTGTTGGTGATTCTGGGCGTCACTCTAGTACCGTTGATCATTGATCAAACAATTCAACTGTTAAATAATATCCCTGATTGGTTAGGAGCCAGTCAAGAAAACTTAAAGCAGTTTGAGATGCTGGCAAAACAACGACGTTTGCCAATTGATTTAAGGGTTGTGAGCAGCCAAATCAATGCCAACATTCAGAATCTGGTACAACAACTAGCTTCTGGTGCAGTGGGATTTGCTGGAACACTGCTCTCAGGATTACTTGACGTAGTGTTAGTAATCGTGCTTGCATTTTATATGCTTTTATATGGCGATCGCGTCTGGTATGGTCTGATCAATCTTTTGCCCTCTAATATTGCAGATCCTCTTACCGCATCCTTGCGCCTAAATTTTCAGAACTTTTTCCTCAGCCAGTTATTGCTAGGACTGTTCATGGTGCTAACCCTGACGCCAATTTTCTTAGTAATGAAGCTGCCCTTTGCCTTGTTGTTTGCCATATTAATCGGGATCTCGGAACTCATTCCCTTTATCGGGGCATCTCTCGGCATTGGTCTAGTGACGATTTTAGTACTGCTGCAAAGTTGGTGGTTGGCAGTTCAAGTTGCCATAGCGGCAATTCTCATGCAGCAGCTTAAAGATAACTTGTTAGCTCCCAGGTTACTTGGCAACTTTATCGGACTGAATCCTATCTGGATTTTTGTAGCTATTTTGATGGGATTTGAGATTGCTGGCTTGTTGGGGACACTTGTTGCTGTTCCCATTGCTGGTACTATTAAAGGCACTTTCGATGCGATTAAGAGCGGTAAGCCAAGTAACTTTGTCTCAACAACTGTCACTATTCCTCGTGACCCACCTCCTGATTAAGAGGGCAGGGGAAGCAGGGGAGCAGAGGGGACAAGGGGACAAAGTGACAAAAGTTTAGAACTTCCAACAAGTCTTTCCCCTTGTCATTTTCCCAATACCATGCAAAAGCTTTAATATACAAAACTTTTGACTTTTGACTTTTGACTTTTGACTTCCGCCTTGCGGTAATGCCCAATCCCCCATATCAAAAGTTGCAGAATCCGATCTCACAATTCACAATGGTGATTGATTACAAATTTCTGGGAATACTGCCAACAGGCAGTTCTTGTCATTAATTAATTTAGAACCCGTTAATGGAAGCTTCCGAGCTATTAGAAACAATCACATTTCTGATTTACCAAGCTGAGCAGGGAGAAATTGACCCTTGGGATGTCCAAGTGATTGAGGTGATTGACCGTTACTTAGAACTGATGGCACCGGAGACAATAGGAAGAGGTTATGAATCGGACTTGTCTCAATCTGGACAGGCATTTTTGTCAGCATCAATGCTGGTATTGTTCAAAGCCAATACCTTGATGCAATTGTCAACAGTAGGAGATATTGTAGATGGTGTAGTAGATGATTCTCTATTGGAAGATGAAGACGGAATATCACATCAAGGTCATCGTCTACCATTAGAACGGCAATTGCGTCGTCGTGCATCGGCAATGCCACCACCAAAGCGCCGGGTGACTCTGCAAGAGTTAATTAAGCAATTGCAGATTATGGCGACCCAGCTAAAACAGGTAGAAAAAGTCAGCAAACCTATCCGTCCCAGACGGCTGCCTAGCGTCCAAAGTATGCGGGAGGCGCTGGAGTTAGCTCACCAAGAAAATCTGACGGAAGTAGCCGGGGAACTGGAACAGGTGTTGAATGTGTCAGCAAGGGAGCTAAATTTAGAACAAAATTGGTTGAATATAGAACAACTTGTAGAGTTGTGGACTCAGACAAAGCATCTCAAGCAAAATGGGTCTGGACATGATTCTAAACACAGTAACCTAGTTAGCGTTTTCTGGGCACTACTGTTACTCTCGGCTCAATCGAAAGTAGAGCTATTTCAAGAGGAGTTCTACGATGAAATTAAAGTTCGGCTACTTACAGATTCAGCTAAGACTGGCAAACCTTTTGAGGAGTCGATGAACTAAGAAAATGATAAGTAGCTTTACAGATAATTTACAGATTTTTGATTCAGCCCCAAAATCCGAGTAAATTGAAAAGATAAGCGATCGCTTGTCATCTAAGTATACCTATGGTTGCAATAACCACTAATTACTGTTATCCCTGTTTAAGGGATAACTTAGAGCAGAAATAAAAACTGATGATTAAGTATCACTTGATGAAAGTAAACTGGCTTGTGGTTGAGGAATAAATTTTTATGAAAGCGATGATTCTCGCGGCTGGCAAGGGTACTCGCGTGCGTCCGATTACCTATACAATTCCTAAACCAATGATTCCCATCCTGCAAAAGCCAGTGATGGAGTTTTTGCTGGAACTGTTACGCCAACATGGATTTGACCAAATTATGGTCAATGTTAGTCATTTGGCTGAGGAAATAGAAAACTATTTTCGTGACGGTCAACGGTTTGGGGTGCAAATTGCCTATTCCTTTGAAGGAAAAATTGATGACAATGGGAAACTGGAAGGCGAAGCAATTGGTTCAGCTGGAGGGATGCGCCGCATCCAAGACTTCTCACCCTTTTTTGATGATACCTTTGTAGTATTGTGCGGTGATGCTTTAATTGATTTGGATTTAAGTGCGGCGGTTAAATGGCATAGAGCTAAAGGCTCGATCGCCACTATTATTACAAAATCTGTCCCCAAAGAAGAAGTTTCTAGCTACGGTGTGGTGGTAACAGACGAAGAGGGGCGTGTTAAAGCTTTCCAAGAAAAACCTTCAACAGAAGAAGCCCTCAGCACCAACATCAACACAGGTATTTACATCTTTGAACCAGAGGTGTTTAACTATATTCCCTCTGGTGTCGAATATGATATTGGTGGCCAATTGTTTCCCAAATTGGTAGAAATCAAAGCCCCCTTCTACGCCATCCCTATGGACTTTGAATGGGTAGATATTGGTAAAGTACCAGATTATTGGCGGGCAATTCGCGGTGTACTGCTAGGTGAAATCAAGAATGTACAAATTCCTGGTCATGAAGTCGCTCCTGGCATCTACACTGGCTTAAATGTAGCCATAAATTGGGACAAAGTGGATATCACTGGCCCAGTTTACATTGGCGGCATGACGAGAATCGAAGACGGAGCTAAAATTGTCGGCCCAGCGATGATTGGCCCTAATTGTTGGATATGTAGTGGTGCAACAGTAGAAAACAGTGTAATTTTTGAATGGTCGCGCCTGGGCCCAGGAGTGCGTTTAATCGATAAGCTGGTGTTTGGACGTTATTGCGTGGATAAAACTGGTGCTGCAATAGATGTTCAAGCGGCTGCTTTAGACTGGCTGATTACCGATGCCCGTCAGACTCCACCATCACATACGCCTCTTGAGTTACAAGCGATAGAGGAATTGTTGGGGACAAACGCAAGTTAGGGAATGGGACAGGGGGCAGAGGCAGGGGGCAGGGGGAATAACTAATCTCCAATTAATTCCCAATCCTCAATCCCCAATCCCCAATCCTAACTATTTAAGTACGTATATCTTCTGAGACTCTGTTCGTAGGTTTGTAGCAGTCGCTGAGATTCTGCTAAAGTGATGCGCTTTTCTTCTAATGCTTTTTCGCAACGCTGGCGAATGTTTTCCACCATATCTTCGGAGTCATACTGGACATAGCTCACCACTTCGGTCATGGTGTCACCTTTGACAACATGTTCAATCTGGTAACCTTTGGGCGTCAATTGAATGTGAACGGCGTTAGTATCCCCAAATAGGTTGTGTAAATTGCCCATAATTTCCTGGTAAGCTCCATTTAGGAACATTCCCAAATAATAGGGTTCTCCGGGCTTGTAGGTGTGTAGTTCTAAAACCGATTTGACATCGCGCAGGTCTATAAAGCGGTCGATTTTCCCATCACTGTCGCAGGTGAGGTCTGCTAAAATTCCCCGCCGCATTGGTTCTTCATCCAAGCGGTGGATTGGCATGATTGGGAATAGTTGGTCGATCGCCCAACAATCTGGTGCTGATTGAAACACTGACATATTCACGTAGTAGATGGAAGCCATGATTTTTTCTAGGTCTTCCAATTCATCGGGTACGTATTCTTGCTGTCTAGTGATCTTGAGAATTTTCTGACAACAAGCCCAGTAGAGGCGTTCGGCTTTGGCTCGTTCTCTGAGGCGTAATATTCCTAAGTTAAAGCGACTGATGGCTTCTTCTTTAAATTGTGCCGCGTCGTGGTAGAACTCTTGATAATTCTCTTGGTTGATGGATTGGTAAGTTTCCCAAAGATAATTAATAATCGGGGATTCTCCCTCTTGTGGAGGTTCTGGTGAATCAATAGGGACATCACTAGTACTGAGAACGTCGAAAATCAGTACCGACTGATGAGATGCGATCGCTCGTCCACTTTCACTAATCAGTGTTGGTACGGCAATCTGGCGCTCTGCACAGGTATCTTTTAACTCTGCCACGATGTCATTAGCATAGTTCTGCATATTGTAATTTTTCGATGCATAGAAGTTGGTTTGGGAGCCATCGTAATCTACGCCCAAGCCGCCACCAACATCAAGATATTTCATATCTGCCCCCAGCATCGACAATTCCACATAAATGCGGCTGGCTTCTTGGATGGCATCTTTAATTACATTGATGGCAGAGATTTGTGAGCCGATGTGGAAGTGCATCAACTGCAAAGAATCAAGCAGGTTAGCTTCGCGTAACTTGTCAACAGCCTCGATTACTTCAGGCATTGTCAAACCAAATTTAGCGCGATCGCCACTAGAGGTTCCCCAACGTCCCATGCCTTGGGTACTGAGTTTGGCACGAACACCTAATATCGGTTTAATACCTAACTGGCGATTGGCATCAATCACCAAATCAACCTCTTCAATCTGTTCTAAAACGATGATTGGTGTTTGCCCTAATCTTTGGGCTAACATTGCCGTTTCGATGTATTCTCGGTCTTTGTAGCCGTTGCAAACTAACAACGCTCCTGGTGTATCCAAAACAGCTAGAGCAATCATTAATTCTGGCTTGGAACCGGCTTCTAATCCAAATTGATGAGGTTTGCCAAATTTTACTAAATCCTCAATCAAATGCCGCTCTTGATTGCATTTTACGGGAAACACGCCACGGTAGACACCGGGGTAATTATAGCGGGCGATCGCTTTAGCAAAACAAGCGTTTAACCGCTCAATCCGGTCTTCCAAAATATCGGAAAAACGAATCAACATGGGGAGTCCCAAGTTGCGCTGCTTCATGGCGTTGACCAATTCAAACAAGTCAAGAGAACCGCCGCGATCGCCCTTGGGTGATACGGTAACGTGTCCAGCAGCGCTAATGGAAAAATAAGGTTGTCCCCAACCTTCAATGCGGTATAAGGCTTCACTATCCTCAATTTTCCAGGAGCGAGGTAAATCTCCTGTGGTAGGACTAGGTGGTAACAGCTTTTTTTGCTTATGGTTTTTCACTTCTTTGTGTCCATTGGACGGTAGTACCACCTCGTCAGATGTAGCAGTTGAATCAGCACCCATTTCTTCCTAACCTCTGTTTTTCGCCCACAATTTAACAATTTAACGCATTCATTTGGGAACGTATATGTACCCAAGGATAATTTCTGAGATAAACTCTGATTGGTCAAGAGTCATTAGTAATTGGTCATTAGTCAAGAGTGCAAAACCCCTTACGGGGGGACAAATGACAAAAGACAAATGACTAATGACAAAATAAAAACTTTATTAAGCTTTGGGAGCTCACAATGGAACGTACATTCTTAGCAATTAAACCAGATGGAGTACAACGGGGATTAGTAGGGGAAATTATCCGTCGCTTTGAAACTAAAGGTTTTACCTTAGTTGGTTTGAAGTTCCTGCAAGTCAGTCGGGAATTGGCCGAACAACACTATGATGTTCACCGGGAACGTCCCTTTTTTGCTGGTCTAGTGGAATTTATTATTTCTAGCCCAGTGGTGGCGATGGTATGGGAAGGTGATGGTGTTGTTGCATCTGCCAGAAAGATTATTGGTGCGACAAACCCCTTAACATCAGAGCCAGGAACGATTCGCGGTGATTTTGGCATCAATATTGGTCGCAACTTAATCCACGGTTCTGATGCTCCAGAAACCGCGCAAAAGGAAATAGCCCTATGGTTTAAGGATGAAGAATTAGTAAATTGGCAACCACACTTAACGCCTTGGTTGCACGAGTAAGACATTAGAGACTGGGGACTGGGTATTGGGAACTAGGAATTAGTTATTTCCCCCTGCCCCCTGCTCTTTTTATTTCGAGACTTCGCTTTTTTCTGGTTCTACTTGGGGCAATTCAGTGCCAACACGCTTGGAAAATCCCCAACCTAAAATCAGGAAGATGGCAGCAATCATGATCCATTCTGGTGGAACAAAACTATCGTTCACCACTTTTAACAACAAGCGCAAGCCCACCAACGCTACAGTTACATAGCCTGCGTCTTCTAGATTTTCATATTCGTCTAACCAACGGATGAACAATCCCGCCATGAATCGCAGCGTAATAATACCAATTGTTGCACCCGTCAGCACTAGCCATTTTTCTTGAGAAACTGCGATCGCGGTTGTCACGCTATCCAAAGAAAATGCCAAATCTGTAAATGCAATCACTGGTATCGCTTGCAACAATGAATCAAAACGCGGCCCGTGATGGTGATCGTCCTTGGCTTCTTCCGAGGTAAAGTGTTGGAATACCAACCACAGTAGATAAGCAGCGCCCAATAATTCAAATTGCCAGAATTGTTGCACCCAAGTGGCTGTGAGAATCAAGGAGATTCGCAGCACATAAGCAACGACTAAACCAAAGTTCAAAGCTTTACGCTCAAGTTCTTTGTCTTCTAGCCCCCTAGCGATCGCAGCCAGGGCGATAGCATTGTCGGCAGATAACAGCGCCTCTAAAAGCACCAGGATCAGCAGAACTATAGGGGCTTCAACGCTGAAGTGAAAGTCGAGGTAATCAAAAATTCGGTCTAGCATTCCGGGTTTCTCAAGCAGAAAAAATTAAAATTTGACAAGAACAGAGATTTGCATATTAAAAAGCGCAATAAATTGCCACTCTAATTCAGCTTAACGTGGTTGTGGTGCATTTTGAAGAGGGTTGAATGTATGCGAGCGCAGTGCAAGTGGGGTAATTTGCGTATAAGTCAATACACCAAAAGTTTTAACATTTAGTGAATGCGATCGCAATAGACTACTGTCAGTTAGCATCTAAAATTAGAAAATGAGAACAAAAATATAGTAATAGCTTATGAATATTTCCTTAACCACCGAGCTTGAGCAGTTCATTCAAAGTCAGGTTGCAAGTGGGAAATACACTTCATCAGAGGAAGTGATTCTTGCAGGTATTAAGCTGTTAGAGGAACGGGAACATATTTACAAGGGTCGGTTTGAGGAACTGCAAAGAGAAATTATGATTGGGGTTAAGCAACTTGATCGCCAAGAACGACTCGACGGTAGAGAAGTAATCGAGCAACTGCGTCAAAAGAACCAAGCTTTGAGAAAGACTCAGGGGCAATAATGAGTTTATATTTTCTATCGCCTCAAGCTACCCAAGACTTACAAGAATTAACGATTACCTGTTTGTTGGAAATCCAGATATCGCAGATAAATTTCTCACAATCATCATTCAAAAGTTTGATATCTTAGCACAGTTTCCTAGTATGAGGCGTAGACGGGATAAGCTTTTACCTACGTTGCGTAGCTTTCCAGTTGATGATTATTTGATATTTTATCGCCCAATTTTCTGATTAAAATCACTACTTTTTGGGTTTAGCATATTGCTAAACCCCTACGACAGATGAAATTCAAGTAGGGTGCGTTGCGCTGCACGACAACGCACCATCTAGATATGTCCTATTGCATTAAAATCTGACGGATTAAAATACTCATTACCTCGCCTGGGTTGGCGGTTGGTAGTAGCGGACTCCAATCGCCTATGCTGGCATAGCCAATCACTTGCAGATAGTGAATTGTGCTAGTAACTGCTTTTGGAGAACCTATTAATAGATGTTTAATCGGTTCTCTTTTGGGTAATTGATTTTCAGAAGATTGATTCAGGATGGGTGTATTTAATTCGCCATCTAAGTATTGCTGTAATTCTGATTGGGCGAACTTCTGATTTTTTACAAACTTTTGTACTTGTGTCATCATTGTAACTGTCTCCCAGAATGGGGGTTTACAGAAAGGCGATCGCAGATTCTTGGCAGAGGGCGATCGCCTTTCTTATTTGTATATTAAAGTATAAAATTATACTTGTAAAGCCCTAAATCAAAAATAAATTAACAGTTAAAAGCATTTATTTGTAGCTAAAATTATTTTTTTGCCGTCGTTATTTAGCATTTATAATTAGCTTATGAAAACAAGAATATCGTCATAATTTATGAATATTTATTTATGAATCACACACATCTACAACGCATTACTCATAATCCAATACAGTTCAGTTAAGCCTAAAACTCAACTTCTACGTAGGTTGGGTTAAGGAATGAAACCCAACATTTTTCGGGGTTTGTTGGGTAACACTAAAGTTCAACCCAACCTACAATTATCCTTAACCCAAGCGTATTGCTTTATAAGGGGGAGTCGTTCATCGAATTCGGGCAGCCGTTTATTGAATTCGGGGAGTCGTTTATTGAATTCGGGCAGCCGTTTATTGAATTCGGGGCGTCGTTTATTGAATTCGGGGTGTCGTTTATTGAATTCGGGGAGTCGTTTATTGAATTCGGGCAGCCGTTTATTGAATTCGGGGCGTCGTTTAAGTGGGTATGCAAAAATATTTATGTCATTGCGTAGGCAAAGCCTTCCCGTAGGGTACAAAGAGAAGCAATCGCAAGGCCTTGCGATTGCTTCTCTACGAGACGCTCCGCCAACGTTCCGCTTCGTTACACTCGCAATGACAATGTATATTTAATTTTGCATGACTACTTACATGAAATCAGCAACGCCAATATTTTTATTTTTTCTGAAGATGTTCAGGCTGTCTTGTTGTTTGCTGCTTGACTCAGCGCAAAGTTTCCTTGGCAGACTGCTAGCTGTATTTTATAATCACAACTTTCGCTTCACTCAAATAATCTTAAAAGCTTGTCCCACCAGGAATTGTTAGCATTATTCTTAACTTTACGACTAGCACTCTTTTGAGCTTGAAGATATTCTAGATTTTTCCGAACAGTAACCGTATTGGGATGATTTACCCCTAGCACCTGCTGACAAATTTCTAGAGCTTGGAGATACAGGGGTTCGGCTTGGTCGTAGCGTCCTTGAGAATTGTAGAGTCCTGCCAGGTTGTTCAGGCTGTTGGCAACATCGGGATGTGCTTCTCCCAGCAGGCGTTTCCTCAGTTCTAAAGCTTGGAGATACAGGGGTTCGGCTTGGTCGTAGCGTCCTTGAGAATTGTAGAGTCCTGCCAGGTTGTTCAGGCTGTTGGCAACATCGGGATGTGCTTCTCCCAGCAGGCGTTTCCTCAGTTCTAAAGCTTGGAGATACAGGGGTTCGGCTTGGTCGTAGCGTCCTTGAGATTTGTAGAGACTTGCCAGGTCGTTCATGCTGGTGGCAACATCAGGATGTGCATCTCCCAGCAGGCGTTTCCTCAGTTCTAAAGCTTGGAGATACAGAGGTTCGGCTTGGTCGTAGCGTCCTTGAGATTTGTAGAGACTTGCCAGGTCGTTCATGCTGGTGGCAACATCAGGATGTGCATCTCCCAGCAGGCGTTTCCTCAGTTCTAGAGCTTGCAGAAACAGGGGTTCGGCTTGGTCGTAGCGTCCTTGAGAATAGTAGAGT
>NZ_JAVRBS010000051.1:0-30796 GCF_034531155.1 Nostoc sp. ChiVER01
ATTGGTGGTACTTGACCCATCTCTAATGTTGGCGATTGATGTTTTTCCTTGTGAAGATGCTCATGCTCAAGAGCGTTCCCTATTACATAAAGTTTTGACAACAATCGAAGATGATGATGTGTGGATAGCTGACCGAAATTTTTGCACTTTGTAACTTTTTGAGTGGTATCGCAGCGAAAAAGGGCTATTTCATCATCCGAGAGCATCAATGTTTTCCTTGGTATGATGCCTCAGAATTTCGCCATATTGGTTCAGTAGAAGGAGGAACAGTTTTTGAACAAACAGTTAAAGTCAGCGATGATGAGGGCTATTTATCGAATATTCGGCGTGTAAAAATAATTTTAGATGAAACTACCCGTGATGGAGACTCAGAAATCTTTATCCTGACTAATCTCCCCACAAAGGTTGCTAATGCTTTAGTTGTAGCTCAAATCTACCGTAAACGTTGGACTATAGAAACTTTATTCCAGATTTTAACTGAAATATTTAATTGCGAAATTAAAACCCTCGGTTATCCTAAAGCTGCTATGTTTGCTTTTTGCGTTGCCTTGGTTTCTTATAATATCCTTTCTGTCGTCCTAGCTGCTCTGAGAAGTATTCATGGCATTAAAAAAATCGAGCAAGAAGTGTCAAGCTATTATCTCGCTGATGAAATTCGCGGGACTTACCGTGGCATGATGATTGCAATTCCCCCAAAGGAATGGAAGATTTTTGCAAAAATGAATCTAATTGAATTGACCAACATACTTCGAGATTTGGCAGCGCGCGTTAATTTAGTTGTTTTTGCGTCCCACCCTCGCGCACCAAAAAAGACAAGAAGGATACTAAAACGTACTCGTCCTTCCAGACGACCCCATGTTTCTACAGCTAAAATTCTATCCCAAAAATAATACCTAAAAACAGACACCTTGAAAGGGCTGCCTTTCTAAAAACTAGATTTTAGCTCAGGTAGTACAAGGATTTCAGAAGAGATCACTGACAATGAGCATTTTCTTCTTCGGAGGTTTCAGTGAGTTTTGACCGCGATCGCGGTTTGTTATTCGTCCCACCTTCAACACAAGATCACATAAAAGGTGTGCTGAATGCCACAGTAGTGCTGGTGATGTATGGGGACTATGAATGTTCTCAAAGTGCAGACGTTTACAGGCTGATTAAAGTCATTGGGCGACAGCTTAGTGTTTCTTTGGGGGAGAATTATTTATGCTTCATCTTCCGTCATTTTCCACAGATAGAGATTCATTCTCATGCTCAACGTGCGGCTGAAGTGGCTGCTATCCAAGGTCAATTTTGGCAAATGCATGAAATGCTCTTCAGCCATGAACAAGAGTTGGGAAATGGCTATCTCGTGGAGTATGCCAATAATCTAGGACTTGATATTTCCCAATTTTTGCAGGATTTATCCAGAGGTGTGCATGTCAATCATATCAATGCAGATATCGAAGGTGGACTGCGAAGTGGAGTGGAGGCTGCACCCGTTTTGTTTATTAATGGAATTTGCTATCTCGTAGGCGTAGCCCGCCGCAGGCATCGCTGGACTGTTGAGCAAATAATGGCAGCCATTGTTACTGCAAATGATTAAGGTTTTTGATGCTTATCCCAACAAGTATTTCAGAGAGGAGTATTTCATAACTTCTATACCGATGACAAGAACCAGAGATTTCAGCAATTTAGCAAGAATACAGAGGCGAGGTTCTGTTGTTGTAGTTGGACATTCCTATGGTGAAAATGTAATTACGGGTGCGGCGGCTGGCAATCCACAGGTGAAAGCTCTGGTTTATGTTAATGCTTTCGCACCAGATGTTGGTGAAAAGACGAGTGATTTGAATAAAAAGTACGCAGCCCCTCCGATTAGTACGGCGATTGTGTCTGATGCCGCAAACTTTCTCTATATCGATCGCGGGAAGTTTCACGAATTTTTTGCCCAGGACGTATCGAAGGCTGAGGCGCGAGTGATGGCAGCAACCCAAAAGCCGATCGCTAGCGCCGCGTTTGAGCAATCAGTGAATTAAATTGCTTGGAAAACGATTCCTTCTTGGTTTATCGTGACTCAAAGCGATCGCGCCATCAACCCTGAACTTCAACGATTTATGGCTAAACGGATTGGAGCTAAGACAACCGAAGTTAACTCCAGTCATGTTCCTTTTATCTCTCATCCAAAAGAGGTTGCCAAAGTGATTGAAGCAGCCAGCACTCCTGTGAAGTAATCCCAATCCTAAGAGAAGCAGTTTCTCGGTACATACAAATAGAACAGACCTAATTATTGACTCTAGGAGATCCGCTCGTGCCGACTCAAAATACAGGTATCACTGAAGTCGATCGCAGTCAACCCTTACTGCATCAACATGGATATGAAATTCAGCAGTATGGTACTCTTCGTGATTTGCCAATTGTTCTCAACCCCAGTGCCCGTAGCGAAAGTTGTGTTTTAGTCAATCAAATTTTGGCAGATACGATTATTCTCTATCACCTTTACAAGAAACATCACTGGTTGATGCGCGGACATACGTTTTATCAACTGCATCTGTTACTCAACAAACACGCTAGCGAACAAATTGAGTTAATTGATGTACTAGGTGAACGGGTACAAACACTGGGAGGCGTGGCAATCGCAGACCCGCGTCATGTAGCAGAAGTCACTAAGATTAAGCGTCCGCCCAACGGCGTTGAGGAAGTACCTGTGATGTTGTCGCGGTTACTAGAAGCCCACGAGTTAATAATTGGGGAATTGAGAGTGGCGATCAATAAAACAGCAGCAAATCAAGATAGTGGCACTAACGATTTGTTAGTGAGCCAAGTTCTGCGAACCAATGAGACGCAAGTTTGGTTTCTGGCAGAACATTTGGTGGATACACCATTGGTACGCAGTTAAAGTCAGCAGATTGGGTGTTGTAAATGAATGACTAACAGTATTTCAGCGATCGCTTTTTAAATGTTACTACTCGAAGCGGGTAATCCAGATACAAAACCAGAGATTTTCATCCCAGCGCAGTGCGTCAATCTACTAGGCTTAGAGGTGGACTGGAGCTATTTCTCTGAACCAGAACCCTTCTTGAATAATCGCAAAATCTTTTGTTCCCGTGGCAAAGTCTTGGGAGGCAGCAGTTCGATTAATTTCATGATGTATGTCCGAGGTAATCATCATGATTATGACCACTGGCAGGAGTTGGGAAATCCCGGTTGGAATTACCAGCATGTTTTGCCTAGAGTGATGAAGCACTCATTGCTTATATCCGCAACAATTGCAACACAGTGTGGCATCCCGTTGGCACTTGCAAAATGGGCATTGACCCAATGGCAGTGGTCGATCCTGAGTTGCGGGTACATGGGGTTGAGGGATTGCGAGTTGTTGATGCCTCCATCATGCCAACAATCACCACAGGAAATACGAATGCACCGACCATCATGATTGGTGAAAAAGCAGCTGATTTAATTAAAGCAGGTCGCACAGCACGAACGGTTCTCAGCAAATCTAACGTCGAAAATCCGGCGTATTCATCTATTTAGAAACGGGCGATTGTCTTTGAGCAATCTCAGATTATCATACCTGTTGAGCGTTTATTGGTCGATGTTAGGTAAATAGAACACTCGATCTCTGTAAAGGAATACACAATGGCACTGATTACAACACCATTCGGACGACATTCCACCGCCGCCGAGGTCGTAGAAGGAATTGATCTTTCCGGCAAGCGGGCGATCGTTACGGGAGCCGCATCGGGCATCGGCTTAGAAACGGCGCGGGCACTGGCTCAAACTGGAGCGATCGTCACACTAGCTGTGCGTAATACCGATGCTGGAGCGCAAGTCGCGGCTGACATTATGGCTACTACTGGGAACCGGAATCGCTATATTTTGTAACCAAAGGCGACAAAGGTTGGCAGATCGAAGGGTTGCTCAATACCCGGAAGTTAACGCTAGAACGTCAATTTTTCTTAGACGACTTTGACTCACTAAGCGCAGAGGCTCAACGTCAAGTGACCGACCTCGTTTCAAGTCTCAAGCAGCCTCATCAAGCAGATCAATCAAAGGAGATGTAAGGAATGGTACGCTTGTTAAGATACAAAAGATGATCGCCCTCGCTCCCCAATACGGGCTAACTATTTTTCCTCCTGGCTCCACTCTCCATTAGTAACTGACCGCTTTAAACCCAACAATAAAAGGATTAGCATAATGAGTAAACTAGAAGGAAAAATCGCTCTTGTGACGGGTGGCAATAGTGGTATTGGTCTTGCCACAGCTAAACAGTTTGTTGCTGAAGGTGCCTATGTATACATCACGGGTCGTCGCCAAGTCGAACTGGATGCTGCTGTAGAAGCCATTGGTAAAAATGTTACGTCTGTGCAGAGCGATGTTTCTAATCTGGCAGACCTTGATCGCCTGTTTGCCACTATTAAGCAAGAGCAAGGACACCTCGATATTATCTTCGCTAATGCTGGAGGTGGACAAATTGCCCCACTTGGAGCAATCACTGAGGAACACTTTGACAAAACATTCAACGTAAACGTCAAAGGTTTGCTGTTCACTGTACAAAAGGCACTGCCACTGTTACCAGAGGGCGCTTCTATTATCCTGAATGCTTCGATTACTTCTATAAAAGGTACGCCAGCTTTCAGTGTTTACAGCGCCACCAAAGCCGCCGTGAGATCGTTTGCTCGAAATTGGATACTCGACCTCAGAGAACGTAAGATCCGAGTGAATGCCATTAGCCCTGGTGTGGTTCCGACTCCTGGTTACGATCATTTGGGGCTGAATGACCAGCAGTTGCAAGAATTTGTGGACAGCCAAGCCAGCACCATCCCACTGGGACGAGTCGGCAAACCCGATGAGATTGCCAAAGCCGTTGTCTTTCTCGCTTCAGATGACAGCAGCTTTGTGAATGGCATTGAGTTGTTTGTCGATGGCGGTATGGCACAGATTTGAAGTCCAAAAGGAGTTAAAGATGAAGCTGATCTCTGTTAATGTTGGCCTGCCGCGTGAAGTGACCTGGAAAGGAAAACCCGTCCGCACTGGAATTTTCAAAGAGCCAGTTAATTCGAGAGTGATGGTGCGTGAACTCAATTTAGATGGCGATCGCCAAGCCGATCTCACCGTTCATGGTGGAGTGGACAAAGCCGTATATGTCTATCCCTTTGAGCATTACGACTACTGGCGAAGCGAATTGCCTGACACAGAGTTAACGCCAGGAATTTTTGGTGAAAATTTCACAGTTACAGGATTTAAAGAAGAGGAAATTAACATTGGCGATCGCTTTAAAATCGGCAATGTAGAACTAATGGTGACTCAACCGCGCTTACCTTGCTACAAACTAGGGATTCGCTTTGGGCGCTCGGATATGGTGAAACGATTTCTTGCCAGTCGTCGCACCGGATTTTACTTTCGGGTTTTGCAAGAGGGCGAAGTTGGAGTCGGAGACACTTTAGAGTTGATGAGTCGAGATACCAACAATATTACTGTTACTGATATCACTAAGCTTTATGTTCGTGAGCAAAACAATCCAGAGTTACTGCATCGTGCAGCTCAACTCCAAGCGTTACCCGAAAGCTGGCGGGACTACTTTCAGGAGCAAATCCGTCAACGCCCTTCGGGCGGGGAAAAGGGTAAAGGTTAAAGAGGAAAGGGAACCTCATAACTAAAGTTAAGGGCTTGATACGAGGGCGCTATATTTCTCGTACTACGTATCTGGAAATACATCTTTTTTCCTTCTCCATGTTTAAAAACAGTGGCTTGCGCCCTTTCCCCCTCTTCGGTCGTCAGGATGTGAGATAGATCGACCTGTTGTAAAACACCATCATGTCACTTTTATCACTTACAAGGAGTAATCCCATGACGACATATCGCACAGTTTTAATCGATGGTTTAGATATCTTCTACCGTGAAGCGGGTTCCCGTGATAATCCAACGATTCTGTTATTGCACGGCTTCCCAACGTCATCTCACATGTTCCGTAATCTCATACCAACACTTGCTGATAAATTCCATCTTGTTGCGCCTGACTACCCTGGCTACGGCAACAGTTCGATGCCAACTGTAAATGAATTTGATTACACGTTTGATCGCTTGGCTGAGATTGTGGAAAAATTCATTGCTGCGATCGCTCTCAAAAACTACAGCCTTTATGTGATGGATTATGGCGCACCGATTGGCTATCGGATTGCCGCTAAATATCCAGAGCGCGTGCAATCTCTGATTGTTCAAAATGGCAATGCTTACGAGGAAGGTCTGCGCGAATTCTGGGAGCCGATTAAGGCATACTGGCAAGAGCGATCGCCTGAGAATGCCCAAAAGCTCAAATATCTTGTCAGCTTAGAAGCAACAAAGTGGCAATATACCAACGGTGTTCGCAATTTAGAAGCGATCAGCCCCGATACCTGGACTATCGATCAACATTTCCTAGATCGCCCCGGCAACAGTGAGATTCAACTGGCACTGCTGTATAGCTATGGTACGAATCCACCACTTTATCCCCAATGGCAGGAGTATTTTCGCCAGTATCAACCCCCTACCCTGATTGTTTGGGGCAAGAACGACTATATCTTTCCTGCTGACGGTGCTTATCCCTACCAGCATGACTTGAAAGACGTTGAGTTCCATCTACTCGATACCGGACATTTTGCTCTGGAAGAAGAAGGCGATGCGATCGCAGATCATATTTGTCGCTTTCTGACCACTCACGTTGTAGAGAACACCAAGCTAACCACTAGTACCGTAAGGCGGAATTAAAAATTAAAAATTGAAAATTAAAAATTAATACGCCATAAGCATTTCATCGATTTGGAATGGGTGGTTTATTTACTCTGTGCTGTACTAGTAACAAATAGTTTTGGCTGGGAAACGATGTCAATAAAAAGTGATTGTCATTACTACAATTACTACTGATCGAGCATCACTGTTAAACCAATTAACTTAACAGTGTCATTTCAACAGATTGTTTACTACTTATCAAAGGAGAATGTCATGGTTGCTCAAGCAAACTCGCAAGCAGCAAAAATTTTGGAAGTTGCAGATGATCCACGTCTTTCCAAAGGAACGAAGGAATTTTTGAAATTGCTAAATTCAGGGGGTGTGGCGCTGGAGAAACTCACTCCACTCGAAGCACGTCAAGTTCTTGTAGATGCACAGGCTTCGGTTTCAGTAGACCTTTCAGGCATTGAAGAGTCCCAAAAGACGATTACTGCTGATGGTTATTCGATTACCCTTGATATTGTACGACCTGAAGGGGTCAAAGGCACATTGCCTGTTTTCATCTTTATTCATGGTGGTGGTTGGGTGCTGGGTGATTACCCAACACATAAGCGCATGGTTCGCGATCTGGTTGTGCTTTCAGGGTTTGCAGGGGTCTTTGTCAACTACACGCGCACGCCAGATGCTCAGTATCCCCAGGCAATCAATGAGATTTATGCTGCAACTAAATGGGTTGCCGAGCATGGCGAGGAGATTGGCGTGGATGGCAAGAATTTGGCAGTCGTTGGCAACAGTGTCGGCGGAAATATGACAGCAGTC
The DNA here is from genome assembly GCF_034531155.1 of Nostoc sp. ChiVER01. NCBI lineage: Bacteria > Bacillati > Cyanobacteriota > Cyanophyceae > Nostocales > Nostocaceae > Nostoc > Nostoc sp. ChiVER01. The sequence continues at coordinate 7,498 of NZ_JAVRBS010000051.1, forward strand.
ACTGCTTTGAAGGCAAAAGAAAACGGAGGGCCACACATTAAGCTGCAAATCCTGATGTGGCCCATTGTAGATGCGGATTTTGAAACGAATTCTTATCACGAATTTGGCGATCAGCGTTTTCTGACTGTACCAACGATGAAGTGGATGTATGACATGTACATCCCTGACCCAGAAAAGCGCAAAGACATTTACGCATCTCCCTTACAAGCGACGGTTGAGCAACTCAAAGGCTTGCCTCCAGCATTAATTGTGGTTGCAGAGAGCGATATATTGCATGACGAGGGCACAGCCTACGGACGCAAGCTTGATGAAGCTGGGGTAGAAGTGACAACGGTGCAGTATAACGGCATGATTCATGACTTTGGACTGCTCAATGGTTTAGCCGAGCTGCCAGAAGTCCGCTCTTTGTTTGTTCAAGCTGCTGCCCAATTGAAGAAACATCTGCAATAGATGCGATCAATGTTTTTGAGGAAAGGAAAAGATGCTCTTCCATCGCTTTGCTGCTTACTGAGTTAGCGTAGGGGAAAAGAGTAAAGCAGAATGGCACTAAGTTAAGACACAGCCCTTGGCGTGACTAGTTTCTAGCCTCCAGGCTAGGAACTAATTCTGAGAGCCTCCGCCTCTAAAGGGTTGATCGCTGGCAGAGCCTCTCGAAATACATTCCCCACCTACGGCTGGAAACGTCGTGAAACAAGACTTTCAGCTTATCTTAGTGCCATTTCGATCGTAATACAAACTACTCTCAGGTACTTATCTGCTATGAACAGCCACACACCGAGCGCTAGGGACATTATCGGATCATCACCGTTGATTGCGATCGCAAACGAAGCACCACCCAAGCTGATTGTCGATCCACCGCTTCCCGAACCGCTAGCACAAGGACGCGTCTTTATTCAGTACCGGACGGAGAATCTGCGCGTATTGCCAGTATTTGGCAAAGGCGCTCTGGAAGTATCGCCGCGCATCGGTCATATCCACATCACCGTTGACGACGCGCCGTGGCACTTTGTCGATGCCAGTGGGGAAACGATCGTCTTAGTTGGATTGAAACCTGGGGTACACAAGGTGCTGATCGAACTAGCTGACCCCACGCACAAAGTAATCACTAGCGAAACTGTGGAGTTTACGCTGCCCGATTCTAAGAAATCATCATGAAAAAACTAGAGGTAAAATTGCAGTTGTGACGGGGGCATCTGGAAAAACGCTGCACATCGCGGTGGTATTCATCGATCTGTATTAAACTGCTTTTGAGGTAATTCGGTCGGCACGCATTTACAGCAAAATTCAGAATCCAGAAGTAAAACAAAGTTCATACCTGGCTTTGAGACTTAGTTTGTCTACTTCATCAACTTGAAATTTGCTGTAAATTTAATTCAACCGTGCTGAGACGTTGGCAAAGCCTCTCGGAACGAGAATCGCGATTCTAGTGCTTACATACTATGAACAACCCCGAAAATCCTCGACCACCCTTGCCGCCTTTTGATAATGAATCCGCTATCCAAAAAGTCCGAATTGCAGAGGATGCTTGGAACACACGTAACCCTGAATTAGTATCACTCGCTTACACGTCGGATAGCATTTGGCGCAACCGCTCAGAATTTCTATCTGGTCGTGAGGCGATCGTCCAGTTTTTAACACGTAAGTGGCTTAAAGAATTGGACTACCGTCTGATCAAAGAGCTTTGGGCTTTTCAAGACAACCGCATTGCTGTCCGATTTGCTTACGAATGGCATGATGATTCCGGCAACTGGTTTCGCTCTTACGGCAATGAGAATTGGGAGTTTGACGAACATGGATTCATGCGATGGCGTATTGCCAGCATCAACGACCTGCCAATTCACCAAAGCGAACGCAAATACCACTGGATACTAGGTCGTCGTCCTGACGATCATCCAGGATTGTCAGACCTCAATCTTTGAAAAGCCCAACGACTATATCACTCAGTTTTTATTTTACAAGAAATCCACTGCTATGAATGCAAACACGTTACTCCTGGCTCTGTCAATCAGTATTTTAGCCAATTTTTCCTTAAGAGCTTCTGCTGATTCTACTGCTGGCATCATCCTGAGTACAAAATGCCAGGGTCGGTACAACATCAATATTTGGCAGAATTATACGAACGGTGAATTGCTCTATCGCGCGACCAGTCCCAACGGTAATTTAAGTTTGGGCAAAGGAACTAGCCAAGCGACGGAAGGTGTTCGAGTGTATAAGTTTCGGAGTGGAATTTATGAATATTGGGTGTGGGATGGCACGTTGGATAACCCGCAGTCTGGAACTTTAGAGGTGTATAAAAACAACCGTCTCTTGATGAAGCAAGCTTGTAGAAAAAGTTGAATCAATAGCACGAGTGTTATGCACTTTTTGTCAACCCAGCTAGGACAAGCATCTGGGAGCAACGCGAAAATGTGAGATCATCGCTTTTTGAAGCAGTTCTTGAGCAGGGGGAGCAGGGGGAGCAGGGAGAGTAAAGAGAGAATTTAGTAACATGCGCTACTATAAATACTTCAAAATACACTTAATTTATTTTTCCTCCCCTGCCTCCCCTGCCTCAAGAGCTTGCCCACCTCACTCTCATCGCATTGCTCCCAAGCATCTTGTGTTACGCTTGCCAAATACGTTATAGCTAAAACCTTCTTAGTCAGCCAGTTTTTTCTGAAATTTATAACACCTTCTAGAAGTCGCATTCACCCGATTAAACCCAAAGGATATAGAAGTGGACACTCAACACTATGACGACATTATTATCGGCGGCGGCAAAGCGGGTAAAACACTGGCACCAGCGCTAGTCGCTGACGGACGTAAAACCGCTCTGGTTGAACGCAGCTTAAATATGATTGGTGGCGGGTGCATTAATATTGCTTGCATTCCTACTAAAACTATGGTGGCGAGTGCTAATGTGGCAAACACAGTGCGAAATAGTGCCGTTTATGGTGTTAAAGCTAATACACCTATCGTTAATTTAGCAGAGGTGATCCAACGAAAACGAGCGGTTGTGCAATCTGCGCGTGAAATGAACTTGCACAATTTAGAAATGGCTCTCGATAACAACTTGATTATTGGCGAAGCAAGGTTTGTTGCTCCCAAAACGATCGCAGTAACGACCACTGAGGGAAACAATCGCTTACTTACCGCCGAACGGTTATTTATTAATACAGGCACACGACCGTTAATTCTATCCATTCCCGGACTCACAGAAGTTGAGTTTTTAACAAGTGAGTCGATTATGGAGCTAGAATATTTGCCTGAACACCTAATCGTGCTTGGTAGTAGCTATATTGGTTTAGAGTTTGCCCAGATGTTTCGGCGCTTTGGCTGTCGCGTTACTGTCATTGGGCAAAGTGAGCAAATCCTGTCACAGCAAGATCCAGATATAGCGATCGCAGTTCAAACACTGCTAGAACAAGATGGTATTGAATTCTTGCTGAAGGCGAAGGTGTTAAGGGTTGCTCGCACTGATCATGAAACCATCCTGCAAATCCAAGTTGGCGATCGTGAAATCACCCTTCAAGGGTCGCATTTGCTCGTCGCCGTTGGTCGTGCGCCCAATACCGATAGCTTAAATTTAGCTGCTGCTGGTATAGCAACCGATACACGCGGGTTTATTCAAGTCAATGATCGCCTAGAGACAAATGTACCCGGAATTTGGGCGTTAGGCGATATTAATGGCGGGCCGCAATATACCCATATATCGCTCGACGATTATCGCATTATCAAAGCCAATTTAATTGATGGGGGCAACCGGAGTACAGGCGATCGATTGGTTCCATCGTGTCTATTCATCGATCCAGAACTGGCTCATGTGGGCTTGACTGAAACCCAAGCACAGCAACAAGGATATACAATCCGTGTGGCGAAGGTGGATGCGTCAGCCGTTCCGAGAGCAAGAACACTCGGTCAAACTGATGGACTTCTGAAGGCGATCGTAGATGCAGATACAGGTCGTATTCTAGGGTGTTCCCTGTTGTGTCATGAAGCAGGTGAAGTGATTTCAACTGTGCAGATGGTGATGCAAGCTCAGATGCCCTACACCGTTCTGCGCGATGGTATTTTGACTCATCCCACGATGACCGAAGGGTTAAATATATTGTTTTCCAAGTTGTAAAAAGACAGTAATTGCAGACTCAAGGACTTACCAAATAAACGACATTTCACTCTTGAAGGTCAAGTAGATATAGCATGATTAGTAAAACATCTAAAGTCGGTATTATTGGTGCAGGTAATGTAGGTGCAAACGTTGCAAATGCTTTAGTTCTACTCGGTAGATGTGTAAGGGTTGTCCTTTTTGACCGAACCTTATCAAAAGCTGAAGGACAAGTATGGGACATTGAAGACAGCATTCCCCTACTTAAAGAGATGGAAATTATACCATCAAATCAGTATGAAGATTTAGCTGATTCAGATATCATTATTGTGACTGTTGGGGTGAAGCAAAAACAAGGACAGACCCGATTAGATACATTGAGCGACAATGCAGAGATTATACGTTCGACAATCAAAGAATTGGATCGAGTTGCACCGAATTCAATCGTACTTATCGTTAGCAATCCAGTGGATGTACTCACGCGCATTGCGATCGCTACTTCCACCAGAGCAGAAAACCTAATTTTCGGTTCGGGAACCGTTCTTGATACTGCTAGACTAAGATATCAACTTGGAAAGCGACTGAATGTTGCAAAACAAGACGTTCATGCTTATGTGATTGGAGAGCATGGAGACAGTGAATTTGTCGTTTGGTCTAGTGCATTTATTGGGGGAATTCTATTAACTGAATTTCCCATACTACAAGAAGCAACGCTAGAACAAATTCAGCAAGAGTACGCACAGTTAACTCGTAAACGAGGCTATAACATTTTTGAACGCAAAGGAAATACAAGCTATGGTATATCAACAGTAGTTTGTCAGTTAGTTGATACTATCCTGCGAGATGAAAAGCAAATATTTCCAGTATCGGCTAGAGCAGATTCTAACTATGGAGTTGGCAGTGAAGTTGTTCTTGGACTTCCATGTATCATTGGCTCAAAAGGTATTGAGCGCCAACTGCTGTTATCAAGAAATGCTTATGAACAACGCTTATTAGAAGAATCAGCCAATAAACTCAATGAAGCCTATAATTCTTTGCATAATTAAAATCATTTAACTGGAGAACAGGAAACTGCTCATCCATTTATTTTATCAGGCGCGATTTTACAATACTTTGGACAGTTTTTAAGCGACTTGTCAGAGTGTTGGTGCACAGTAGTTGCTGTTCATGACTTTAGTTGCACTGTGAGGCTATGGGATGGCGAATGTACTGTTGGATTGCAACATTTAAAGTCTTTCAACTACTTGCCTGCCGAGTGTGAGCAGATACAGGTGATTTGCAATGTCTGCGACGGACTACACCTACGCATCCGGGTGTATTCGAGTGGCTGGAGGAGTCGGTGCAGAAGTTTTTGGAGATGCTGGGAAAGCTGAAGCGGGCTTATTTGACGGCTTTGGAGGAGAAAGTATTGAGGGTTTTGGAGTCGGAATCTAAAGCGGAAAAAATGCTTTTTTAGAAATCAAACAATTAATAATATATTAGTACAAAAAAACTACTAAGACGCTTTGCAGTAGTTTCAAACTGCGGTAGTCACTAACATTAAAATTAGGTTCAGTCGAGCATTTAATTGATGAAATACCATTAAAACGCATATATAACGTGAACGAGTCCAGTGAAACTTCTATAAAAGGACAAATTGAGGACTACATTTGTGGTGATGTGAAATATATACTCAGAGATATGGAATATTCAAAGGAACAAAAACAGCAATTAGCGAATGAAATCAGCCTATTAATAGGGTATTCTACAAAAATATTTACTCTCAGTCCTAGTAGTCTGCCAAGGAAACTTTGCGTTGTGGTCAGCAGAGGAGCAGAGGGGCAGAGGGGCAGAGGGGCAGGGGGGAAAGACTTACTGCAAGTTTCTCCCCTGCTCCCTTGCTTACCTCCACGTAGCAATTTTGGGTTGGTACACTACTAGAACTGCAATCTTTTTTCATAGATTGACAGACTACTTAGCGAGTATGGACATCACAGCTTACTCAGTGTCAAGGTTGCTGTCCGAATCCATCTAAAATTTTATTTAAAGACTGTTGCCTTCATGTACATGAATACTGAAACATTCACCAATTCTCCAGATATTTACTCAATTTTGAGTCGAACTCAACGCTTGCGAGTTAGTGATGCAGAGATTAAACCCGTTTTAGATGGTTGCTCTAATACTTCAAAGTTGCTCGTGCTTATTTGGTCGCAGTTAGGAGATTTTGATAACTTAGAATATGCTTGGTGGCTGCGAAAAGAATTTGAAGAGATTGAAGCCAGAGGAATCACAATTCGGGCTATTGGAATTGGAAACCGCAATTCTGGGATCAAGTTTTGCGAATATACTGGCTTTCCTCAAGAATGGTTATTTGTGGATGCAAAGGCTGAAATTCACGAGCTTTTACGGCTTTATCGCGGCTTATCTATACAATTTCCTTTGCTATCAAGTTCACAAAAAGCTTGGCTTAATTTAATCTTAATGTGTGCAGGAATTGGTAGCACTGGAACTCTCAAGGAAGTTTTTCGGGGTTACAAAGGTGATAAAAAAGCACCTCAATTAATTGCTGATGAGGAAGTTATCAAGGATATACCTTTACCACCAATAAAAGGTTCGTTTTTCAAAGCGGCTGGAGGAAAAGGTTTTCAGCGCCCATTTGAATTAGCAACCCTGCGCCTGCGAAACATGACTGAAGTTTTGAGAAACTGGAATATTTATGTACCAGATTCATCTTATTTGACACAACGGGGAGGCACTTTTCTATTTGATTCCCAAGGTCAGTTAATTTACGAACATCGCGATCGCGGGATTCTTGGTTTTGCTGAAAATATGAGCAATCCTTTATCTTTTTTGTATAAGTAATTAATCAGCAAGGGTAGGGTGTTGGGTGATTGTCAGCGCAGTGAATGACTTTAGTTGCACCCTGATACCAATTCACAATGACGCTCATTCCTCTCTACGAGACGCTACGCGAACGCTAACGCTGCGCTAACGCAATGGGCAACTCTTGGAGACGCTAAAAGCGAACGCCCCGCTACGAAGAGAGCAATGTGCTAACGCCCCGCTTTGCTAATGCAATTAAAAAACTTAGATACAGCAAGGTTTTCAGGGTTTACATCTGCATCAAATTTTTCGTTAAATGGTATGATACTAAATCCGGTTATTAGAAACCACTTATAATCAAGGAAAAATAACCCCAGAAAATGAGATGCCTAAAAAATGTCAAAGCCAGTTACCAACTAAAACATAAGGTGCCCAGTAGCCAGGACGATTGTAATTGGGATAATCTTTTAATAACTTTACTTGGGCACGACGCAAGGCTTCAGCCTTTGTCACCTCATTTTTAACTAACTCATGATAAAATTCACCAATTAAAATCGCAGTAGATTTATCACTAATATGCCATAGTGAAGCCAAAGTACTACGGGCGCCAGCTTTCACGGATGCTCCTGCTAGCCCTAGCGTGGCGCGATTGTCACCAGTAGCAGTTTGACAAGCACTTAACACTAGCATTTCCAAAGCTTCTGAGCGAGTTTGATCCCGACGGCGTAGCAGGCTATCAAATTGCGTGACGTTGATCGGCCCATCACCTGCAAGTATAAAAGTATTCTCAATACTGGAACTAAATTGACCGTGAGTTGCCAGATGTAACACATTAAAAGGCACAGCATTAACCTTACTCTCTAGGTTTTTACTGGTGAAGTCCCGATCTAGTAATTGGGTGGTAGATGCGATCGCTTGAGAAATAGAGTCGAATTCTGACTTAATTTCTGGTAGCGGTGGAAATTGCTGTTGAAAGCCTTGTGGTGGTTGCACTAACCCGGCAGCTAGTACATTGAGTTTTGTTTGTGTCAAGGGTTTGAGTGCGAGTAACTGGAGTCCTAAGCTGAGTGCTACAGCGTATTTTTCTACCAGATATTGCTGACCGTCATACAATACGGCCATTGGCACATTTCGTAATATTCCATCCAGTACAAATACAAGGGTTTTTACTCCATTATCTTTTAAATCTGACTCAATTTCTTTGATTAACCATCCGTAAACTTCCTGTGATAACGCTTGCACTTCCTCATTTCGATCAGGTTCTAATAGATACTCTCTGAGTTGTTTTATAGTACCTTCTACTTCCTTCTGGGACTTGTTTACTGTATAATTACGCAGTGGGTGGTTAGGAATTTTGACAATCACTTGGAGTTGGTCAGGCAGAATAATGGGATAAATGATTGCAGTTGTGGGATTATCTTTATCTACCACCGTGTCAAGCAAAACAGTTTTGGCATTAATGCAAGCTTCCCGGAAAAAGTCGTCTAATTCCGCTAGTTGCAGTGCTTCAATCCTCTGTCTAGCTTTGTCTAGGATTGGTTCGCTCGGATGAGTTTGCTGAAACTGCAACAATAATTCTACGGACTCTCGATATACAGGTTCTACACTTTCTTTAAAGGAAAACTGGACATCTCGATTCACAGCCACTAAGTCACTACGGAGAGTCTGCAACTCACTAACCGCAGTATCATAGTTGGTGATAGCGCCCTCTATCTCTCGCTGCTGTTTTAACAAGCGTCCTAACTGCCAATGCCAACGATAAGCAATATCTGGGGCATTGATTGTTTGGGCGATGTTTAGTGCCTGTTGGGTGAGGTTCTGGGCTATTGACCATTGTTTAGTTTGTTCGTATACACTGCCCAAAGTCCCAAGAGCAAAGCTCTCGGCTCGTTTATCTGCCAAATTTTGAGCTTGTTGCAAGGCTCTGGCGCAGATTTGAGCGATCGCTTGGGGTGTAGTCCCGAATTTCATTAAGCTTTGAGCTAGATTAATCTGGGCATAAATAGTTGTTACAGAAGCAGGTAGTTGTGCCAGTTGAGTTTGAATTTGTGGCAATAGTGTCTGCACGGCGGCTGTTTGTCCCGTGTTTACTAGCAAGTTCAACTGATTAACTTGAGCCTGGACTTTGCTAATCGAGTTAGGAGCGATCGCAGCAGCTTGCTGATAAAACTGTATTGCACCCTTAAAATCTTGCTGTACTTGTGCCGTGTTGCCTAAACTAAATAAAGCTGCGCTCACATCCTGGGGAGAATCCAATGTTTGGGCAATTGACAAACTTTGCTGTAATACCTTACGAGATTGATTCAAATCTCCGGCTAATTGCAGAGCATTCCCAAAAGACCGTAATTCTACTGCTTTACTGACTGAATTAGGTTTTGATTGTAACTCCTGCTGCAATTGAGTCAAGATTGTCAAGCCCCGACGGTAAAATCCCAAAACTTGCCATGCTTGTGCTTGATTGATGTGATCGCGGATAATGCCATTGCGATCGCCTAATTCCTTATAGCTCGCTTCCGCACGTTGCCAGGTGTTAAGTGCCTGTTCAGCTTGTCCCAAGTCTAGTTGGATACTACCTTGAATATCTAGAATTGGAGCCAAAACCTGAAGATTTTGGGAATTAGAGGATTTTTCAAGCAACTTCAAGCTATCTGTAATTGCCTGTTGCGCTGGTGGCAAATTACCCAGTTTTTGATATGCCAAGGCCAAATTACTTAATGCCACAGCTTGCCGCAGTTTATTGCCTTGGCTGCCATAATTGTTAACTACTTGTTGCAAAACTTTAACCGCTTCTGCAAACTGTCCTCTCTCATACAGTACCTTACCTTGTTGCAGCAAGTCTTGTGTTTGTGCAGTAGGATTCGGGATTGATACATTTAGAGAAGTGTATTGTGTCTTTATAGTTGCAACAACAGGAAAAGTAATAACGCACAAAAAAGCTGTCACCAAAACCAAGAGAATGAAAATAGACAAATTATGGATTTTAAAGAAACGAATGAACCATCTGTTATACATTCGTTGCCACTGATTGTTTTTATAACTCTTGGGTTTCATAAGAATTCCTCTCCCGATTGAGGTAACGAATTATTGACTACAGGACATAACAGAGGGAATAGAAGAACTTTGTGGATATTGAGCCACAAGAATAACATTACCCTTAGCATCAACAATCCATCCTTGAGCCTCTACAATGCGATCGGCAGATTTGGTCATAGATGCAGTAGATAATTTATCAGTGAGTGTGTGTGTTACTTGTGCAGGCAAATCTACCCAACCAGTAATCACTGCTCGTCCCCGCAACGGTTCATTAGGACTTTGGGGTAATCCACCGCGTCCTGTCGCAATAAAACTACTGGCGTTTTGTCCTCCTCTGGGAGTGCAACCTTGGGCGATTTGTTGGGATGCATCGACGAGGTTAGAGGATCGTTGAATTAAGCCGCGAGAAGGGTCTACATCAGGGGTGTTAAGAATTATCTGACCATCTAAATCAGGCTTTGTCTGGGAAATTGCAGTGATACTACTTGGAAACTGTTGCAAATTGAGTTGAGTTAAATCGTTTTTTCTTGATAGTTTTATCAAGTCTTCTCGACTCAACACTTTCAAACCAAAAATACCAGTAACGTTAATTTCGACTCTGCCACCCTTGTCATTGAATGCATTGGCGGTGATGTTACTATGTTCATTGGGGACAGCAACGATAAAGCCTGACGGGGAATTGATCGTGATATTGCCACCATTCCCGTCAGTCAAAGCAGAAGTAGAAATCTGACTGTTGCGACGCAGTAGTAATAGATTAAAATCCTTCAGCGTCACATTGCCACCATTCCCGGATGCCGTAATTGCTGAAATGGCTGCCTGGTTATCCAAACGAATAGAGCGGGCTGTTAAATTTATATTGCCTCCATTACCAAGTGCGTCAGGCTCTACTGTAGTAAATGCTCCACTAGGGCTACCATTGCTATTAATACCATCAAAAGCGATCGCATCGTGGACATTAACAGTTATATTGCCTGCATCTCCTTGCCCTAAAGTGCTGGCAAACAATCTAGCACCATCACTCAGAGAGAGCGAGTTAGCCTGGATATTAATATCCCCACCCAAGCCTGTTGCATCCGATCCGACACTGCTTACCACACCACCAGCATTCCCATCTTCGTCAACTCCTACCAAAGATACAGCACCGCTAATTTCAAGTTGTACTTTGCCAGCATTTCCTTGACCTTCTGTGTTTGAGTTTAGTAGAGCGCCATCTTGCAGCGACAGCGAGTTAGCCCGGATGGTAATATTGCCACCAGAGCCAATGCCAGAAAGCTGGCTAGATATAGTACTAACAACTCCAACACTATCCACCCCGGACAACGAGACAGAACCACTAGTTTCAATGGTTATATCCCCAGCTTTTGCCTTGAAGCCGCCTAAGTTGTTAGTAACCAACTGAGCACCATCACGCAAGGATAGTGAACTAGTGCGAATAGTTATATCTCCACTTTTGCCAACAGCATCATGTTCCGTGTTGGTAAACACACCACTGGGAAATCCATTTGAGTCTACTCCATTGAAAATTACAGAATCAGTGGCATCAAAAATCACATTGCCTGAATTTCCCTTCCCGGATGAACTTGAAATAAATCCAGAGCCATCAATTAAGGAGAACGACTTAGCCTGTATAATAACATCTCCGCCATTACCAACTCCATCACCACCTACAAAAGTCAATATATCGGTGCCATCTTGAAGCGTTACAGAATCTCTGGCTTTAAGTCTTACACCACCTGCATTTCCTATGCCGTTAGTCAAAGACGTCAACAGAGAACGAGCGAACAAAACCGATTCAGCTTGGATGGTTATATTTCCACCATCACCTATAGACTTATAATTAACATTGTTGATGATTTGCGATCGCTCAAATTTAACTACCCCTGTAGCATTGAGCGTAATATCGCCTGCTTTAGAGCCAACTTCCCCCAGTTCCGAACCTATCCCAGCCACCAGGGAACTTTTTTCTAAAACGTCCAAATTCCGAGCATTAACAGCAATACTACCACCATTTTCAGCAACAACATTGATGCCAGAAGCATTGGTAAGTAATATATCTGCTCGCGCTACACCAGAAGGAAAACTCAACTGCAAATTATTGCTATCCAAGCCCAATCCTACTGTTCCCGCTTCTGCCAGCCCTCCTAATTCAACTCTACCGCCAGGAGCTTGCAAAATCCCGCCGTCTAAACTCACCTTACCGCCTACAAAAATTAAGGATTTTTCTGGTAGCACTTGAAGACCCACAGTACTATCAATAGACTTGTCAGTAAAATTCTCTTCATTATTAATATCCCAATTCTCTGCTCCAGGTCCATTCACCTGAATCTGCCTTGTATTTGTACCGAATTGCAACCCAATTGGCACACTTAAAGTTAGTAGGGGTGTACTTTGAGGAACCTTTGCACTAAACTCTTTGCCATCAGCAAATTTCAGACTACTAGCAGTAGTCGCTACAAAAGAGCCTCTAATATCAAGACGTGCATTGTTCCCAAATAAAATGCCATTGGGATTGATAAAAAACAAATTTGCACCACCATCCACCCCCAATGTGCCGAGAATATTTGAGATATTACTTCCCGTCACCCGTGTGAAAATATTGGAGATTCCCGTGGGATTAGCAAAATAAACTCGCTGGGATTCTCCGACATTGAATTCACGAAAACTATGGAACAGGTTTGCACCCCGAGTTGTTCCACCATCAATACGGTCAGCAGCACTACCTTTAATATTGACATTGGAGGTTACTTTTGAAGAGCGATCGCCCAATGTTCCATCAGGGGTAATCTGGGCTAAAGCGTGATTTTCACAACAAAATATGACATGAGCAAGTACTCCAGTAATACTAAAAACTCCTAATAAACCTGAGAGCCAATTCCTATCTCCACAGATTGCCATATTATAACCAGCCTCGCCTGCTCATTTCTTATCTATGAATATGCAATCAATTTATTGATAAATTTTTCTACAATTAATTTCAGCAGATATTTGAACTAGATGAGAGTAAAGTTTTTAAAACTTAAAATTAGGTAATAGACATAGGAGTGAAATTAAATATGCATTATCCAGAACCTTTGTATAGACGTAGCACTTCTATGTCTGTTTTTCACTTCTATGTCTAATGCTTCCCAAAAGAAAAAATTACAAATAACCATATGTTACACTCCGTTACACATTCGTTGCCACTGATTGTTTTTATGACTTTTGGGTATTTGCAGATAATAAAGTCCGTAGTGTTTGGCAATGGTGGCAAGAGTCTGCAAAGCGATCGCAATCGGATTAATACTGTACCAAGTAAAAGTGCGATCGCACTCCAAATGCAAAGCTGAATCAACAGCTTGAGTTTGCGAGGGAAGCCAATAGCATAAGCCCAAATCCTTGTTATATAAGCATTTTACAGATTTTGAACAAATTTTTTGCTCTCAGTGCATAAAGCCTAAAAGCCATCGTAAAGAATCATAGTACAGAGTTCACCTAGTAAGTATCACAAAAAAGGTGCAAATTTGCGGTGTTGTTGAATCATAAGATGATTTGTTCTAATACTGAACGAAGTTTTAATGGTTACAGTTGCGGATTCATCTCACAAATATGTAATGCCAATTTAGTGAATTAAAACTTACCTAATTATCTCTGTATACACTTAATTAAAAAAGGACAAAAACCATGCTAGGCATCAACAAAAACACTCCTAATTCTGACATTTATTGTATCGATAACGAACAACTATTCGCTCAATTGACTCCTGAAGAAGGTGCTGTCATAGAAGGAGGCGGGGGGTTTCTTATTATAGATCAACTTCAGGCTATCAATGCTGATGCAGATACATTCGGCGATGATGATACCTATATCACAGTCAATGGCAGTAGGCTTTGGGGACCTAATGGTTTTTCTACCGGACAGGTATCTGGAGTTAACAGAGGTTTAGGCGTTGATTTCCCTACAAGGGTCGAACTTTTCGATGAAGACGGCGGTTTTAACGGCTCTGACGATTCTCTAGGTGGTTTTACTGTCAATGGACCAACAAATGGCACGGCAATAACGCGTGTGTCTGGAAGTGGCTCTACATATGATGTGTATTACAGGGTTTTTTGATGAAGAGGATCGTAACTTAGGGCGAAAGCAGCAATAGCCGAGCCTTCCCAAATATGAATCTAAGTTAGGGTTTTCGTAGGGATGCACATCTGTGCATAGGTGTCAACTTAATGTGAAACCCTTGTTAAAAGGTGATATTGAGTTCATTAGACCTCTTGCAAAAATAATTCATGGTAGAATGGTATACTTTAAGATTTGCACTCCATTTGAATCAGACATACCAATGAGTTGATAAAAGTTCTCTGCATCAATTTGGATGTGCATTTTTAAGAAAATCCATAATCATACCACAAAATAATTTTGCAAGAGGTCTATTGACTACAAGACATGGTAGAAGGAATAGAAGAACTTTGTCCGGATTGAGCCACAAGCATAATATCACCGTTACCATCAACGATCCATCCTTGAGCCTCCACAATTTCATCGCTAGATTTGGTCATAGTTGCAGTAGATGATTTATCCGTGATGGCTGTTGTTTGTGCAGGCAAATCTACCCAACCAGTAATCACTGCTCGTCCTTGCAACGGTTCATTAGGGCTTTGGGGCAATCCACCGCGTCCGGTGGCGATAAAGCTACTGGCGTTTTGTCCTCTTCTAGGAGTGCAACCTTGGGCAATTTGTTGGGATGCATCTATTAGGTTAGAGGGTAGTTGAATTAAGCCGCGACTGGGGTCAGTGTCTGGACTGTTGATGGTTACTTCGCCACTAACTCCCAATTCTGAACTTGCTGTAATGTCACTGTTTTCGGTTGGGCTTTTTTGTGGAAGAATACCGTAAATACCGTTAGTTGTAATATCAACTCTACCACCAATCCCTGTAAAGGCGTTAGCGCTGATATCACTATTTTCGTTGGAAACAGCAACAATGAAAGGGCTGTTAATGGTGATGTTACCGCCATCGCCACCGAATTCGCTACTGCCGGCAGTGGTAGAAATTTGACTACCATTGCGTAGTAATAATAAGTCTTGCAACTTCAGGGTAATATTACCACCATTCCCCGATCTGGTTATGGCGGCGATCGCTCCTTGGTTATCCAACCTCAAAGAACTAGCTCGGATGTCAAGGTTGCCTGCCGTCCCCGATCCGGTACTACTGACAGTAACTTCACCTCCATCCCGGACACTCATCTGTTCAGTTTCAATCTTTAAACTTCCCCCACTACCAGTACCTTCTGGCGTCACCGCAGCGCTGATTTGGCTGTTAAAGTTACCATTTGGTGATTTGCCAACGACTTCTACAGATTTCGAGGCATGAATTTGTAATTTACCTGCATTGCCCACTCCAGCAGTTCCAACTGATACTACTGCACCACCTCTCACACTCAAGCGATCGCTTTCAATTGTTAAATCACCACCGTTACCTCTGGGTGGAATCTTTGTTTCGTCTGCGTCTATTTCAACACCTGCATTGATTCCTGTCGCAAAGAGGTTATCAACAGGTGTATCAAATACCTCTACCTCAGAGGCATGAATTGTGAGATTACCAGCGTCGCCTTGACCAAAAGTAGCGACTTGCACTTTGCCTCCATGACTAACACTCAAGCGTTTTGTCTCAATGGTCAAGTTACCACCGCGACCCTCACCTTCAGTGTTTACTTGAGCGAATAAGCCAGCAGGATTTTCAATATTAGAACTTGATTTGATTTTTCCACTTACTTCCACTGAATTGGCAGCGCGAATAGTTAAATTTCCTGCAAACCCTTTACCGAAAACACTGCTTCCCACTTGACTATCAAGGACAGTCATGGTGTCAGTTTCAATGGTTATGTTGCCTGCATTTCCTGTGCCAAGAGTGTTCGCTGCGATCGCACTTCCATTCAAGACATTCATCATCCCAGATGCAATGGTTATGTTGCCTGCATCTCCTGTGCCATAAGTGTTCGCTGCGATCGCACTTTTATTTTCGGCAAGTAAGCGATCGCTGCTAATATTTATATTTCCTGCTTTTCCTGCACCAAAAGTTCTAGCCGCCAATTGTCCGCCATTGGTCATAAAAAGAGAATCAGTGGTGATATCAATACTACCCCCTTTAGCAAAAGTATCTTTCCCTTGAGCAGAGGCATCTCCAACATCGCTAAAAACAACACCGTTATCAAAAAAGACGCTATCGTTGGCATTAATAATTACATTTCCAGCATCTGCCAGTCCTAAAGTACTGGCAGATAGTTGTCCTTCTTGGACAATCAACTGATTGGTATTAATTGCCAAATCTCCCGCTTTTCCTGTACCCCATGTTTGAGTCAACAAGCTACTGGAAAAAGGAAATACACTATTACTATTAGTAGCAGTGCCAATCATTTGAACTGATTGGGAGGCATTTATATTCACATTTCCTCCAGCCCCACTACCGTAAGTTAGAGCTGAAATGACTCCTCCATCTTGGATTAACAACTGATTGGTGTTAATCGTAATCTTTCCTGCGGGCCCTGTGCCGTATGCATCAGAACTGATATTGCTAGGATACCATTCATCAGGAAACTGTGGAAGAATAGCAGTACCGACTAGCTGCACTGATGAAGCATTTACTGTTATACCCCCTCCAACCCCTTTACCATCGTTGTCGGTTGTGATTCCGGCCCCATTTTGGATGAGTAACTGTCTAGTGTTAATCGTGATGTCTCCAGCGTCTCCGGCTCCATTAGATGCGGCAAATATACCAGTAGAGCCTAAATAGGGATTATCTGGAATACCGATTACTTGCACTGATTCTGAGGCATTCACGGTCAAATTTCCTGCGATACCTTCACCGGAAGTAGAAACCGATACTTGCCCTCCATCTTCGACGAGCAACTTAGAAGTTTGAATTGTTAGCTTTCCTCCTTTTCCTGTTGCGCCAGAACTACTCTGAGTAAACAAGTCGCTGCCAAACTGACCACTAACTGTTAGACCTGCCACTCGTACAGACTCTGAGGCATTTACTGATAAATCTCCTGCCGCTCCTGCATTATTTGTACCAGATGAAATCTTTCCTCCTGCTAAAATTTGTAACTGCCTGGTATTAATTGTCAGGTTTCCTGCGTCTCCTGTCCCAAAAGTTTCAGCAAATAAACCACTGCGAATTCCAGTAGGTGATTCTCCAACGACTTGTACTGATTCGGAAGCATTTACACTCAATCCTTTTCCAGGTAATGCTCCAAAAGTGCTGGCTTCAATCTTGGAACCTCCACTAACTGTAACTCCTTTACCCCACACTTGAATAGCGCCGCCACCTTCGCCACTGGTACTAACCAAGGCTTGATTACTGAGTGAGATATCGGCTTTATATACATTATCAGGAACAATCAAACTCAAATTATTACCATCCACATTCAGTCCGACTGTCCCCTCACCTGCAATTCCTACCAATTCCACTCGTCCACCCGGAGCATTCAATTTACCTTCATTGATGGCAATTTCTCCACCCACTAATAGCAAACTTCGAGCATCTGGTACTCGTAGACCAAAGATATTATCTCCTGTTGGTGCAATTGAATTGTTTTCAATTCTACCAGCCTGAAGTTGATTGAATAGTAAAGCAGAAGGATTAACTGTTAGTAACGAGGAAGGAATCTGAGGATTTGTTGCACTAAATTCCAACCCATTGCCAAACACAAAAGAATTCGCAGTACTCCCGACAAAGGAACCCGCTACATCTAAGCGTGCATTGTTCCCAAATAAAATGCCGTTGGGATTGATAAAAAACAAATTTGCGCCACCATCTACTCCCAGTGTGCCGAAAATATTCGAGATATTACTTCCCGTCACCCGTGTGAGAATATTGGAGATTCCCGTGGGATTGGCAAAATAAACTCGTTGAGATTCTCCGACATTGAATTCCTGGAAACTATGAAACAGGTTTGCACCGCGAATTGTTCCACCATCAATGCGGTCAGCAGTATTACCTTTAATATTGACATTGGGAGTGATTTTTGAAGAGTTATTACCCAATGTTCCATCAGGGGTAATCTGGGCTAAAGTCTGATTTTCACAACCAAATATGACATGAGCAAGCACTCCAGTAATACTAAAAACTCCTAATAAATTTGAGTGCCAATTTCTATCTTTACAGGTTGCCATATCAGAACCAGCCTCGCTTGTTCATTTCTTACCTGTGAATATGCAATTTTTTACGCCACGGCTTCGAGCCACATATTCAAGGGTTTTCTGCTAGCCGTCTTGATAAATTTTTCTACAATTAATTTCAGCAGATATTTTCCCTCGATGAGAGTAAAGTTTTTAAAACTTAAAGTTAGGTAATGCATCTGATTGTTTTAATCGCTCTTGGGTTTCATCGAAAGCGACGGGAAACTCAAGGGAATTGAGTGGGTGGAGAGGGATAGTCGCCCCGTCGCATGGGGCATTGGGGAGGCAGTGCGTTGGGCGGGTTTCCCGACTTGAAGCAACTGCCGTCATTGGTAACTTCTTCCCCATGCCCCATGCCCAAAAACTCCAGAGAGCAAGTGGCGTGGAGTTTTTTATCGTAATTCCTCCTCCGACTCTTGGAGTAACGAATTATTGACTACAGGACATGGCAGAAGGAATAGAAGAACTTTGCAGAGAGTGAGCCACAAGCATAATATTACCATTAGCATCGGCAATCCATCCTTGAGCCTCCACAATCGGCTCGGTAGATTTGGTCACAGTTGCAGTAGGTAATTTATCCGTGATGGCTGTTGCTTGTGCGGGCAAATCTACCCAACCAGTAATCACTGCTCGTCCTTGCAACGGTTCATTAGGACTTTGGGGTAATCCACCGCGTCCGGTGGCGATAAAGCTACTGGCATTTTGTCTTCCTCTAGGTGTGCAACCTTGGGTAATTTGTTGGGATGCATCCACGAGGTTGGAGGGTAGTTGAATTAAGCCGCGACTAGGGTCAGTATCTGGACTGTTGATAGTTACTTGCCCACTCACTCCCAATTCTGAACTTGCTGTAATGTCGCTGTTTTCGGTTAGGCTTTTTTGCGGGAGAATACCGAAAATACCGTTAGTTGTAATGTCAACTCTACCACCAATCCCTGTAAAGGCGTTAGCGCTGATATCGCTATTTTCGTTGGGAACTGCAACGATAAATTTTGAGTTGATATTGATGTTCCCGCCATTGCCACCTAATTTTTCTGTACCTGCATTGGTGGAGATTTGACTGTTGCGACGGAGTAAAAGTAAGTCGCTGTTGACGTTGATATTACCACCGTTACCAGATGCAGATTCGGCGTTGAGTTTACCTTGGTTGTCTAAGGTAATTTTGGGTGAGTTGATTTCGATGTCGCCTGTGATTCCTGAACCAGTGGAACTGACAAATAAGCCACTGTTAGCGCCAATATTTGCTACGTTGTCAGGAAAGTTAGCAATGCGATCGCTGTAACTAGGGTCAATACCACTAATTATTAGCTGATCGTCAGCGTTGACAGTAATTTTACCTGCACGTCCATTGCTTGAGGTAGTCGTGGTGAGTTGTCCACCATTGAGTGCTTCAAAAATATTTGCATTCACCGTAATATCGCCACCCTTTTGATTATTTCTAGTGCGTGCATCTAATAAAGCGCCGTTGGAGATGCGAAAGATATTGGTGTTTATGGTCATATCGCCACCTTTACCTGTGGAATTAGAATCAGTAAATGTAAATAAAGCACTAGAAAATTCGCTCTCTTGACTAGTTCCAGAAACAGTTACCGCATCTTTTACATTTATGCGAATATTCCCCGCATTTCCCTGTCCTCGAGTTGAGGCTTCAAGTAAAGTGCCATCTCGTAATGATAAGTCACCAGAATCGATAGTAATGTTACCCCCATTGCCAAATGTTCCTGTGTCCACAAAGCTGTTAATTGCACTCCTAAAACCGTTTTTCTGCCCAGCAATATCAACAGCACCTGTTACCTTAACATTGACATTGCCTGCATCCCCTCTTCCTGCTGGTTGGGTATCAAATGCACCACGAGTAAAGGTTAGCAGTTGACCACCATTAGTGAGTGATAGGTTTGCTGCATTGATGTCGATATTGCCACCTTTACCTACACCTCCGGCTTCCACCGTGCTGAGGATGGGAGCAGATGCGAGGGAAACAGCATCTCGTGCCCGCACTGTCACATTCCCTGCATTCCCTTGTCCTAATGTTGAGGCTTGAAGATAAGCGCCATCTTGTAACGAGAAAGAACCAGAATCGATAGTAATGTTACCCCCATTGCCAACTGTCCCCGTTTCCACTCGACTGAAAATCGCACTGGCAAAACCATTTTTCTCCCCAGCAATATCAACAGCGCCAGTAACTTTAACATTGACATTCCCCGCATCTCCGCGTCCTGCTGGCTGGGTATCAAATGCTTTACTAGTAAGAGTTTGCAGTTGAGCGCCATCTTTTAATGACACTTTTGCAGCATTGAGGTCGATATTACCTCCCTTACCGACACCCCCTGCTTCCACTCTACTGAAGATGTAACCATCTGCAAGGGAAACAGCATCGAGTACCTTTACTCTCACATTCCCCGCATTCCCTTGTCCAAAAGTTGAGGTAGTAAGTGCAGCACCATTGCGTAACGACAAAGAACCAGAATCGATAGTAATGTTACTCCCATTGCCAACTGCCCCCGTTTCCACACTGCTAAAAATCGCACTGGGAAAACCATTTTTCTCCCCAGCAATATCAACAGCGTCAGTAACTTTAACATTGACATTCCCCGCATTCCCTTGTCCAAAAGTTGAGGCAGTAAGCGTAGCACCATCAATTAGTGATAGTGTTGCAGCATTGATGTCAATATTGCCACCTTTACCTACACCCCCTGCTGACACCCTGCTGAGGATGTAAGCATCTGCAAGGGAAACAGCATCTCGTGCCCGCACTGTCACATTCCCTGCATTCCCCACTCCAGAAGTTGAGGCAGCGAGCGCAGCACCATCTCGTAACAACAAAAAACCAGAATCGATAGTAATGTTACCCCCATTGCCAACTGTCCCCGTTTGTACACTGCTGCCAATCACACTGGCAAAACCATTTTTCTCCCCAGCAATATCAACAGCGCCAGTAACTTTAACATTGACATTCCCCGCATCTCCGCGTCCTGCTGGCTGGGTATCAAATGCTTTACTAGTAAGAGTTTGCAGTTGAGCGCCATCTTTTAATGACACTTTTGCAGCATTGAGGTCGATATTACCTCCCTTACCGACACCCCCTGCTTCTACCCTACTGAAGATGTAACCATCTGCAAGGGAAACAGCATCAAGTACCTTTACTCTCATATTCCCCGCATTTCCTTGTCCATAAGTTGAGGCTTGAAGATAAGCGCCATCTTGTAATGAGAAGGAACCAGAATTGATAGTAATGTTACCCCCATTACCTTTTGACCCCAAACGCACAGGATTACGAATTCTGCTCTCACCAGCAACTTTCATCTCCCCGGTAGCATTCAGCGTAATATCTCCCGCAACGGTTTCAGGTGTCCCCAAACCTTGCCCAATACCAGCAGATAGCCCACTTCCTCTTAAAATCTCTATATTTCGGGCATTGATAGCAATATTACCGCCACCAGCACCTTCTACAGACACAAACCCTTGATTAGTAAGCGATACATCTGCATGAGTCACATTAAGAGGAAATTTCAAGCTGAGATTATCGCCATTAAAAAGAAGATTGACATTTCCAGGTGCTGCTAATCCTCCTAACTCAACTCTTCCACCATAAGCATTTAACTGGCCGCCATCTATGCTGACATTACCACCCACTAGCAGCAAACTTTTACCATCTCCTACTCGTAAACCATATGCATTAAAACCTGCGGGAGTTATTCCTGCTGGTGCAATTGACCTGTTTTCAATTCTGCCAGCCTGAAGTTGATTGAATAGCAAAGCGGAAGGATTAACTGTTAGTAATCCAGAAGGAGTCTGAGGATTAGTTGCACTAAATTCCAACCCATTGCCAAACACAAAAGAATTCGCTGTACTAGCCACAAACGAACCCGCTACATCGAGGCGTGCATTGTTCCCAAATAAAATGCCATTGGGATTGATAAAAAACAAATTTGCACCACCATTCACCCCCAAAGTGCCGAGAATATTGGAGATATTACTTCCCGTCACCCGTGTGAGAATATTGGAGATTCCCGTGGGATTGGCAAAGTAAACTCGCTGCGATTCTCCAACATTAAATTCCTGGAAACTATGGAATAGGTTTGCACCGCGAATTGTTCCACCATCAATCCGGTCAGCCGTCAGTCCTTTAATATTGACATTGGGAGTGATTTTTGAAGAGTTATTACCCAATGTTTCATCAGGGGTAATCTGGGCTAAAGCGTAATTTTCACAACAAAATATGACATGAGCAAGCACTCCAGTAATACTAAAAACTCCTAATAAATCTGAAAGCCAATTCCTATTTCCACAGATTGCCATATCATAACCAGCCTCGCCTGCTCATTTTTTATCTGTGAATATGCAATCAATTTATTGATAAATTTTTCTACAATTAATTTCAGCAGATATTTTACCTCGATGAGAGTAAAGTTTTTAAAACTTAAAATTAGGTAGATCCCCGACTTTTTTTAAAAGTCGGGGATCTAAACACCGAGGTGAAAACTATTTTAGTCAAGTTGTTGAGCCGATAAGCAATAAAGCGAGCAAGTTAAAACTCCCACCGAATCGTTGCTTGCACCGTCAACGGTTCACCATAAAAAATGCCAAATTGACCATTGACAGCTTCAAAATATTCCACATCGAACAGCGTCTTTATCAAGCAACAGCGCCTTGTTTAGGCTGACGCACCGGACGCTTGCGCTCGCTTCGACGAACGCCTCCTGCCATTTTGTACTCATCGCTATTCTTGCCATACTTTGCAGCTACACTGACTAACATGTGTTCTGTTAGTTCCATCAGCGACTTTTCGGCAAGTTCTAAAGTTCCCTGAGTCAGATCCACGGTGGAGAGGCTTGAGTTATATGCTTCTAACTTGTCTTGTGTTGTTTTAATGGCGGCTGCAAAGGAGTCAATTGTTACTCCATTGCCTAAGTCTAAGCTGGGACTAATCGATTTCAAAGCCGCAATCCGACGCTGTGCTCTATCAAGTACTTTAGACCCGCGTTTGGGACGTGACATAAATTACTTTCCTCTTATTAATAATGCGCCAGGAGAAAAACTTAGTTTTACCCTGAACTGTACAGCACTAGGATAGACAGAAATCGGGTTACTTGACACCCGCATTATTCAGTATAAATTGATATATTTACTACAAAAATATCGAACACCTTTATGTAAAATGCCGGAGGTTGCCCAAATTCAATAAACGACTGCCCGAATTCAATAAACGACTGCCCGAATTCAATAAACG
>NZ_JAVRBS010000052.1:0-28737 GCF_034531155.1 Nostoc sp. ChiVER01
ACTTACCGAGTTTGCTTTCCCCTATTATATGCAGCTTCATATTAAATTGGTATAAGTATATTAAAGTTAATCCATATAAAGAAGTTGTAGTAGGTGCAATTAGATTATAGAATTGTAGGGGATGAACAGCAAAATTTTAGTGAATTATCCCGTTTATAATTTCAATTGAAGCTCGATTAGTACTAATTTAAATTAAATAAATATTAGTTTTTTGAGGTTTTATATGCCAATTGAAACAATACCTGGAACTTCATTACAGTACTATTTAGTCGCATTTGATGCTGTTGTTAATGAACGTGATGAGCCTCAAGGTAAAATGAGCCAAAAGTTGTTAGATATCCTGTCTGGTCAGCCAATCACAGATGTCTTTATATTTAGTCATGGATGGATGAGTGATGTAACTGGAGCGCGACAGCAATATAACAAATGGATAGGTGCAATGCACAATAATTTAAATGATATTGCACAAATCGAACAAGCAAGATCGGAATTTCACCCACTATTAATTGGCTTATATTGGCCGAGTTTGCCTTGGGGTAATGAAGAACTTAGTAATCCAGTTTCTTTTGATTCAACATCTACTTCTCCATTAGAGAGCTTGATTGAGCAGTATGCTCAGAGAATAGCTGACACAGATACTTCCCGACAGGCACTTCATACAATTTTCCAAGCAGCGATGGAAAATATTACACCCGACTATATGCCATCAGAGGTACGTCAAGCTTACGAAGTTTTAAATCAGGAATCAGGTTTAGGTAATGATGGTGAAGGAGCAGCGCCAGGGAGCGATCGCTTATCTTTCGATCCAGAAAGTATATTTGAAGCTGCCAAAGCAGAACCAGTTGATTTTGGTCAATTCAACTTGAGTGGAATTTTGATGCCCCTGCGAGTCCTCTCTTTTTGGAAAATGAAAGACAGAGCGCGTCAAATTGGTGAAACTGGCGGCTTCGAGTTACTAGCACAACTACAAAAAGCAACTGCAAATACCGTGCGATTTCATCTCATGGGTCACAGTTTTGGATGTATTGTTGTTTCCGCTATGTTAGCAGGGCCCAGAGACCATAACACTTTAGTCCGTTCAGTTAATTCTGTAGCTTTAGTACAAGGTGCTTTATCGCTATGGTCTTACTGTGCAGATATTCCAGTTTTACCAGGTCGTCCGGGTTACTTTCATTCTGTAGTTGCTGATAATAAAGTATCCGGCCCGATTGTTACTACACAAACTGAACTAGATGCAGCGCTTGGTAAGATGTATCCCTTGGCTGCGGGTATACGCCACCAAATAGTTTTTGAAACTGTTGAGCTTCCTAAGTTTGGCGCACTAGGCACTTTTGGGGTACGTGGTCCAGGTTTGGAAATTGTAAATATGAAGATGCTTTCTGTGAGTGAAGCGTACCCATTTACAACAGGTAAAATTTATAATTTGGATAGTACTCAGTATATATGTGATACCCATGATGGAATTTTTGTTGGCGCTCACAATGATATAGCTAAACCAGAAGTAGCTCATGCTGTGTGGCAAGCTGTGCTCGCTAGTTAAGTCAATCGAAAATCAAGGAATAGCCAAATTATGAACGAAGAATCGCTATTTTTTAATGGAATTGATGGGGCGACTGGTAAGTATTTGCTTCCACCCCTGACACCAATGCAAGTTTCTCAAATTGCTCAGGGTGAGGAAATAGATTTAGAACTTTTAAGCGAATTACAAAGGAAAAATTTACACGTCAAGGGACTAGACCCAGAGTTTGCACCCATAGAGGGAGTAGACCCGAAAAACCTAGCAGAAACTGGTTGGGGAGTAATCTTTGCTTATAATGCTGACCCAGCAATTAAAGAAGCACTTAGCCCATTGTTAGAATTGCGTCAAAAACAAGCTACCCAAAACAAAGAACATTATTATCAGGAATATATCGGCGTAAAAGCTTATCGTCCAGGTGAGACGAAAACTAAGTTTTTGGCACGTCATCAAGTAGGGCAAGGGCCTGCCGACCCTGATAAGATGCCTTACTACCTACTGATTGTAGGCGACCCAGAAACTATTCCTTATAGCTTTCAATACCAACTTGATGTGCAGTATGCGGTAGGTCGGATTTATTTTGATACTTTAGAAGAATATGCTCAGTATGCTTGTAGCGTTGTCGAAGCAGAAACAGGTAAGTTCTCGTTACCTCGCAGTGCTAGCTTTTTCGGCGTGCGGAACAGTGGCGATCGAGCAACTCAACTCAGTGCGGACCAATTAATTAAACCCCTAGCTGAATGGATAGCCCAAGACCAACCAGGCTGGAATGTCCAAACTGTCCTCAAAGATGAAGCTACTAAAGCTCGACTGAGACAATTATTAGGTGGCGATGAAACTCCTAGCTTGTTATTTACAGCTAGTCACGGTATGGGTTTTCTCAATGGCGATCCCCGACAAGAACGCCACCAAGGAGCATTGCTGTGCCAAGAATGGCCAGGGCCACTCCAGTGGAGAGAAAAAATTCCCGAAGATTTTTATTTTTCTGCGGATGATATTAGTGTCAGCGATCGCTTGCTGGGATTAATTGCCATTCATTTTGCCTGTTATGGTGCTGGCACGCCTAAATTCGATGACTTCGCCCATAATAAAACTACTAATGAAAGGTCAAATATTGCTCCTCGTGCTTTTGTGGCTGGTTTACCACGGCGCTTGCTGAGTCATCCGCAGGGAGGGGCATTGGCTGTAGTTGGCCATGTGGAACGAGCTTGGGGATATTCTTTTATGTGGGAGAGGGCTGGGGCGCAGTTGCAAGTCTTCCAAAGTGCTTTAAAGCGATTGATGGAAGGGCATCCTGTGGGATCGGCTATGGAGTTTTTCAACCAGCGTTATGCAGAACTTTCTTCCGATCTCAGCAGTCAACTAGAAGAAATTAAATTTGGAGCGATCGCAGATAACTCAGCTATAGCCGATATGTGGACAGCCAACAATGATGCTCGAAGCTATACAATTATTGGCGACCCCGCAGTACGACTACCCATTTATGATAGAAACACTGTGGAACGACCAATCATTGAAAAAGTGACTTTGCCAGCCGCATTTGCAACAGCAGAAGTATCTGTATTACAGCCAGCTAAATTGGATTTGATTAAATCTTTAGAAACTTTTTTAGAAAAAGTTCAGCAGGCTCCTGCATCTGAAGTTGAACAAATTCAAGCAACTGTGTCAGCTGTCAATGATTTACTCCTGGAGTTGAAATCATGAACATCTTTGAAATTACTATTCAACGTAAATATCAAGATAGCTGGCCTGTAGTTGTCGAACATACCAAACCAGGTCAATTCGTGCCGATTCGTAATCAAGGCATACTTGAGATTAATGATGATATTGCTGCACTTAGAGCATTAATTGGACAACCAGATAAATATGGTGCGGCATTAGGTAAAGCACTATTTCATAATGATATCCGTGATGCTTTTTCCAAAGCTTTAGCAACTTTGGAAGATGCTAAAGATGGAAATAATTATCTTCATGTTTTGCTCTATATCGAAGCAGATGATCTTAAAAAACTACACTGGGAGAAACTCTGTGTTCCCTTAGATGGAAAATGGGTATTTTTGTCACTTAACCAAAGGACACCTTTTTCACTCTACATTCCGGCAATTACAGAGCAATTGTTCCCAGCGATCGGGCGGCGGGACTTGCAGGCTTTGATTGTAGCAGCCAGTCCATCAGGTTTAGGTAGATTTCAATTAGATAGTTTTGATGTGGATGCGGCTGTAGCTGGTATAAAAACAGCCTTTAGTAATCAAATTCCTGGCGATGTTTTAGCAAAAGTTGATGGTGCAATCGCGCTGCCCACTTTGGATACAGTTTTGCAGTGTCTCACAAATAATGAAAAATACTATACATTAGTTCACTTGATATGCCACGGTAAGTTATTGGCGGATGGAGAGACTGCCATTTATTTATCCACTGATGACAACCAAGTAGCACCAGTCAACGCAACTACTTTAATTAATAGACTAAGTAAATTACGCCGCGCCCCGCATTTTGTATTTTTGTCTACTTGCGAAAGTGCTAGTAATACAGCAGAAGCAACAGGAGCAATGGGGGGACTAGCACAACGCTTAGTTAGAGAATTGGGTATACCTGCCGTCGTGGCAATGACGGACAAAGTTAGTATAAAAACTGCTCAAGCTTTAGCTACCACTTTTTATCAAAAATTGAGAGTACATGGCAATGTAGATTTAGCATTGAGCGAAGCTACAGCTGGATTGCAGGGTAGATATGACATAACTGTGCCAGCACTGTTTAGCCGTCTAGGAGGACGACCGCTATTTAGCAATACTCCAGACCGCCCGCTTACATCCAAGGAAATCAAGGATGGTTTAGATTCTTTAAAAGCATTACTACCAGAACGTGCGCCTATACTATCCGATGAATTTAATCAGCAAATAACAATGCTGAATAGAACGTTAGGTACTGAAACCAAAGAGGCACTGCAAGAACAGCAGCAGGCTTTGGATACAGTCAATAAGATATGTAGCGAGGTCTTGGATTGGAGTTTTCCCGCTTTGGCATTGGGTACAGAAGAACCACCAGCCTACGACTCACGCTGTCCTTTTCAAGGATTGAAGCCATTCCGCTTGGAAAACCGGGAGTTTTTCTTTGGGCGGGAGCAGTTGATTGCACAACTACAACAGAAACTGGCGCAAGACAATTTTTTACCTGTGTTGGGGGCTTCTGGTAGTGGTAAATCATCCCTGGTATTGGCAGGATTAATCCCAGCACTACAAAGCCAGCAGCCAAACCTCCAGATGGCTTACATGACACCAACTAGTGAACCAATTGCTACACTGCAAACAAGTCTATCAACCTTTCAAGACCAGGATTTTGTATTGGTGATAGACCAGTTTGAAGAACTGTTCACTCTCTGTAGTGATGCAGCGCAAAGACAAAAATTCATCGAGCGATTAATCAGTTTTAGCCAGCAGCAAAAAGTCATAATTACGATGCGGGCAGACTTTTGGGGAGAATGTGCAACTCACCCCAAACTTAAAGAAATGATGCAGGTGAGACAAGAATTAATTGCTCCTATGGATTCAGCCCAGTTACGTCGAGCAATGGAAATGCAGGCTGCAAAAGTGGGTTTGCGCTTTGAAGCTGGTTTGAGCAATTCCATTTTAGATGAAGTTGAAGGAGAACCAGGAGCAATGCCGCTGCTGCAACACGCATTGTTTGAGTTGTGGAAACGGCGACACGGCAGATGGTTACGTTGTCAGCAGTATGAAGCGATTGGTGGTGTGAAAATGGCAATTTCTCAGACTGCTGATGCTGTTTACAATGGCTTATCACCGCAGGAAAAAGAACAAGTACGCAATATCTTTGTGCGCTTAACCCGCCTGGATGAAGAAGCTGTACAAGGTGAGAAACGACGCGATACGCGACGGCGAGTTGAGTTGGAAGAATTAGTACCTGTAGATAGTGACTTGGGGTTAACTAAAAATCTGGTGCAGCGATTGGCTGGCGAAGGTGCGCGACTTGTAGTTACCAGCATCAATGAGTCTACAAAACGGGAAGAAGTAGAAGTTGCCCATGAAGCCTTAATCCGCTACTGGCAGAGATTGCAAAACTGGTTGAACGAAAATCGTAATAATTTGCAACTGCGTGAGAAAATTCGTCAAGCTGCACTGGATTGGAATCAGTCTCAGCAAAAAGAAGATTATTTGCAACTTCGGGGTGGGAGGATAGATGATGCACAAATGCTATCCCAGCAACGTCTTTTGAATAAACTTGAGGCTGACTATGTGAAGGCTTGTGTCGATTTGCGTTTACGCCAAGAAAAAGAAAAAGAAGTACGTCGTCGGCGCGAAATAAATACAGCATGGGGAATAGCTGGCGGCTCTATCCTTGGATTTATTGTTACTGCTAGCTTAGGACTGGTAGCTTGGCAGAAATCACAGCAAACAGAATTAGCTAAAGCAGACTCTCTAGGTCAATCTTCAATATCATTGTTGAACTCACGTCAAGAGTTTGATGCTCTTTTCGAGGGTATGAAGGCTGGAAAGATTTTGGAAAAACAAAAAGCAAATCAGCCCCTGATTACAGCAGCATTGCAGAATGTTTATAATGTCAGAGAACAGAATCGGTTAATACAGCATCAAGGTGCTGTTAATAGTGTAGTATTTAGTCCAGACGGCAAAACCATCGCTTCTGCTAGTGACGACAACACAGTCAGAATCTGGGATACTGAGGGTAAATTGCTGCTCACTCTCACTGAGTCTAAAAGTAGTGTCTATAGTGTAATATTTAGCCCGGATGGCAAAATTATTGCATCTGGTGATTTTGAGGGAAATGTCAGAATCTGGGATACTGAGGGTAAATTGCTGCACGCCTACCGAGACCATAAAAATGCAGTCTATAGTGTAGTGTTCAGCCCGGACGGCAAAACTCTCGCTTCTGCTGGTAAAGACGGAAAAATAATAATCCGGAATATTATTGAGGATAAGCTGCCTCAAATTTTTGATTCAGGTCAGCGTAGTGTTAATAGTGTAGTATTCAGCCCAGATGGCAAAACTCTCGCTTCTGCTGGTGAGGATGGAATTGTCAAAATCTGGAATATTAATGGTAAGTTACTGACTTCCATAAACAACAGTTATTGTTCTAAAAGTCAAAATACTAAAAAGTGTACCCCCAAGCTTTCTCCTCTTAAGAGTGTGGTATTCAGCCCAGACGGTGAAACTCTCGCCTATGGTAGTTTTGACGGAAGTGTCAAAATCTTGGAATGGGATAAGACAAAGTTGAAGCTTAAGTATGTGTTGTACTATCCGAATGCGGTCAAAAGCGTAGTATTTAGCCCAGACGGCAAGACCATTGCACTTGCTAGTTACGATAAGACTGTCAAAGTTTGGGATTTAAAGGCTAACAAGCGAAAGCTAACCTTGATTGGACATCAGGATGTTGTTAATAGCGTAGCATTTAGTCCAGATAGCAAAACTCTTGCCTCTGCCAGTCGGGACAAAACTATTAGAATCTGGAATATTCAAGCACAGCCTCCGCATACTTTCATTGAGCATAGAGGTGCTGTTAAGAGCGTAGCATTTAGTCCGGATGGCAAAACTCTTGCTTCTGCTAGTGACGACAAAACTGTCAAAATCTGGGACATTGAGGGCAACATATTATCCACTTTATATGGGTATCAAGGTGGTGTCACAAGTGTAAAATACAGCCCTGACGGCAAAATTATAGCTTCTGCTAGTGGTGACAAAACTCTCAGAATCTGGAATATTGAAAGCCAAAAACTGTATACCTTCTTTGGGCATCAAGATGGTATCACTATTATAGTATTTAGCCCGGATAGCAAAACCATTGCCTCTGGTAGTAAAGACAAAAGCATAAGAATTTGGAACACTGAGGGGAAATTGCTTAATACTTTTTATGGGCATACGAAGAGTATCAATAGTGTGGTATTCAGTCCGGACGGCAAAATCCTCGCCTCTGCTAGTGAGGACGGAACTGTGAAAATATGGAATTCAGAAGATGGCAAGTGGAATTCAGGAAATAGCAAGGAAGAGAAAATAAATAATCCTATAAAGTATCAGTGCAATGAAGAACAAAACTGTAGTATAAAGAGTGTGGCATTCAGCCCGGACGGTAAAACCCTTGCCTCTGCTGGTGATGACAAAACTGTAAGAACTTGGGACAGGCAGGGTAAACCCCTGAATACTTTTTATGGGCATACAGGAAGTGTCAATAGTGTAGTATTCAGCCCAGATGGTGAAACTATAGCCTCTGGTGGCTCTGATGGAACGATCAGAATATGGAATACTGAGGGCAAGCTTTTACAAACTCTGACTGGGCATACAGGAAGTGTCAATAGTGTAGTATTCAGCCCGAACGGCAAAAAACTCGCCTCTGGTAGTGACGACACAACCGTAATTTTATGGGATTGGGATCTAGATATGCTTATGGAAAATGCTTGTAATTTGATGCAAAATTATCTCAACAATCAGAAAAATGAGAAATTATGTAACAGTAAGACCAATACTGAGTAAGTACAGCAACACTAGTCAACCAATTTTTGCTATATGAATCTCAACCCAACTACTACTATCAAATATTAATTCATAAATCCGATTATGAACTTTCAAAACACCCTGTTGCTTAACTACTAACCCCGACACCAGCAACTCCTTCTCTTCTGGACTATCAATAACACCCACCTGCCCTCAAACACTTTATGCCTAGAAATCCGACGATTATGACATACTTTCAAGCACGTTGAATCGATAAAACTGATACCCGTACACCGTCCAAAACAATGCTTCAGATAGACGCACAAAGCCATACGAAAGCCAGTCTCAAAGCTGGATTTATCTTCCCGCACCTTCTTGACAAAAGTGCAATCACTCTAACCTCTCACCGATGTTGTTCACCAAGCTTTTCGAGACTTAACGGGAAAAGTCAGATGTTATATCTGCATAGCTCTTTAGCAGGAAATACTAGCTTTTAGGGCAATTTTTTAGGGGTTTATGTCCTTCAAACCTTTATCTAGCTTGTATTATCAACAAATTTTCTCCTTCATTTCTAGCGTATAGTACAATTTAATATCTATCTTTAGATAGATATTTTTTTTACAAACCACTGAAATATGATGAAAGAGTCCAGTTAGTAATAAGCGACTAGCCTAATAAATGCTAAATTGTTAATTAGTTAATACTCAACAACACGTAGAAATTGCTACGTATAAACTATTCTGATTACCATGTAAGGGGGTCACAATAATTAGCCTTCTAGAGAAGTTAGCACTGTAGTATGATAGCCATAATTTTACCTTAGATAGAAATAGAGCTAATCAAATATTTTCATCTGAAGAATTTGATAATTCACAAATAAGTACAATCTCTCTTCAAGTGGTTTTATAGTAACCATCTCTGCATATTTTTTATTAATGCAAACCAAAATTTTTGTAGGCTCTTATCTTAGTAAAAGTATCAAATATTGATTTAATTTTTTAATTACTTTCCAAAATATCAAGCTTTAATACTTTTTTTGCTTCTTTCAGGGAAAAATATTATACTACTTCTGCCCGTTAAACAAAATAATGAATTGTACAATGGCATTGCCATCATCAAGACACGCAAGCTAGCTTTATAATTTAAATTCTTTTATAGAAGAGAGATGGAAAAATAGGCAGGGCTATTTCATTCTAAGTGTCGGAACTTTAGCTTTGTGCTAAAAGCAGGGCGGCCGCATCATGTCAATAAGCAAGCTTTATTCTCAAATAGACCTGAAAAATAATGTCATTAAGTTTTGCTTATTGCGAAAACTTTAGGCGATCGCTTTGGGGCTTAAAAATCAAGGGCGAAATCCTGCTTTTTTCGTTGGTTCTTAACCTTCGTTGTGATCAAGAGTAATTTAGATGCGTTTGCCCTGGTGTTAGAAGGCGGTGTGTTCATATTAGAGGGTATTTACTCCCGTAAGCCAACTAATAATTCTAGAAGCCTTGGCTGAAATTCAAGACCCTTACGGCGTGCAGTAAAACGTCATAATCTGGCACTATGTACGCGCATTATTGATGAATAGGTGTTCTACAGGATAATTAAGATTCACAAAATTTTATGATTGATGATCTAGATCGGACTCTAGAAGAATTACTTAAGCATTCACTATCGCCAGATTTAATCCGTCAGGTAAGCATCAGTTTTATTACACCCAACGCTCAATTTCCACCTACCTCAGTCACCTTACCTGCGATTAATTTATTTCTTTATGACGTGCGAGAGAATCGGGAACTTCGCAACAACGAATGGCTGGTAGAACGCCAGAGTAATGGTAATGCCATTAAAAAGTCCCCTTTGGTACGAGTAGACTGTTCCTACCTGATCACTGCTTGGACTAATGAAACTTCCCCTACCCCAATTCGAGATGAACATCGTTTACTGGGGGAAGTGATGAAAATACTGTTACGCTACCCAACACTTCCATCGGAAGTTCTTCAGGGAAGTCTGGTAGAACAGGAATTACCACTACCAACTATGTCTCTCCAACCAACTCAACTCCAGAGTATAGGAGAATTCTGGCAAGCACTGGGAGGCAAGCCAAAAGCAGTGTTGAATTACACTATCACGATTAGCGTGGTAGCTCAAGAACCACTCACAACACCGTTGGCAACAGAATTGCAGATTAATACATAGGAGGAATAAGTTATGGTGTCGCAGTGGTTGTTGATCGAGTCGGCTAGGCATCAAATTGCGATCGCTGGACGCATAACTAATGCCCAAACAAACAAAGCTATTAGTGGTGTTGAAGTCATGCTTACTAAAGCACCAGAGTCTTTTAGCAACTGGCTCAAGCTCAAAGCTTTACAGTACGGAGAACGCTGGCAAAAGATGACACAACGCCCCGACCGAACTAGAACTGCTGTTGATGGTCACTTTCATTTCTTAGACTTACCTAATGGCGAGTATAGTTTGACAGCTTCTCTGCCAACTGCTGGCAAACGCTACGGCACTGCTCAGGTAACGGTGACTGTATCCCGTAAGAATGAGAACAAGATAGTCATGGCTGCGGCTGACATTGCCCTGTCACCTACTATCGTCAAAGGTAAGATATCTGACCAAAATGGTGATCCTGTGGTTTTGGCACAAGTACGGGTAAATAAAAGCGCAGAACGCACATTCAGCAATCAACAAGGGCAGTATCTACTAATGGAGCTTGAAGCATCACAGACACAGGAACGAATTATAATAGTTTCTGCCGCAGGTTACGATATCGCTTCTGGAAAAGTACTGCTCAATGAAGCTGGCATAGAGAAGACCTTAGACTTTGTTTTGAAAAAAAGAAATAGTGTGTAAATGCCTGGAAAAGCTTGTCAAGCTTGCACTTCCCACTCACAAACAAGTTTCCTTAGAGCAGCGATCGCAACAAATAGATAAATTAACCTCTCCGTTTTCTAAATCCGTAATTAAACACTCATTTTCAAACGAAGGAAAGAAGAACATGCCACAAACTACTTATCTATCACCTGGAGTATATGTTGAGGAGATCCCCTCTGCGATTCAACCCATTGCAGGTGTGGGAACTAGTACAGCAGGATTCATTGGAGTTGTACCGAATGAGATTACTATTCCTATCGCTGCGGGAATTAAAAGAACAAATATAGAGATTGGACAAGGAAATGGAAATGATACTACTTTTGATTTACCAGACCAACTAGTCAGCAAAACCAAGGGGACGTTTCAGTTTAAAGTTAATAATGTTGTAAAGCCAGCCGAAATTCAGGATAAACCTGATTCTGATGGTGTTGTTCAAGTCAAGTTTGCTCAAGCTCCCGCAGCGAATGCAACAATCATAGGCAATTATATTTTGCTAGCCTTCCAGGTGAAAAATGAGCTAATTGGCACAGGAAAGAATAAAACAGACGATTCCCCAGAAGACACATTTTCACTGAAACAATATCCAAGTAACAAACCTGATCTAAGTAACAAAACTGATACCAATACATTTAAATTTCGGATTAATGGTAGCACCCAATTGAATAATACCTCCATCCAAGCTACCTTCGAGGCAGATACCCAAGATGCAAATGGCAATCCTATCGCTCAAGTCAAGTTTGCTCCACCACCACCTCAAGGCAGTATTATCACAGGTGACTACCAAGCTAAGCACCCTACTTTCAAGGTTGTACCAGTTGGGGAAGTGAAACTGTGTACAAACTTCAGCGAGTTTAAAAAATTCTTCGGGGACTTCTCAACCGATCCAGGACAAAATACCCTAGCCCAGGCAGTTTATGGCTTTTTTAACAACGGTGGGACTCGGTGTTATGTAATACGGGTAGATGAGCCAAGCAAAATTACTGCTGACTTTCTCAAGGAAAAATTTGAACCCATCGATGAGATAGCCATTGTAGCTGCTCCTGGTATAACAGATAATGCTATTACTAGTGCTATTACTATACATTGTCAACAGGCAACTCAAGACCGTTTTGCCATTTTCGATAGTCGAGAGGAGCTGGGAGACCTCAGCTTACTTGACCCGCAAGCTGGCGACAACAACATCCTCCCTGATTTCTCAAACTACGCTGGCTACTACTTCCCTTGGATTCAAATTCTCGATCCTGCTGCCAAAACGCTTAACCCAGAAGGAGATGGACGTATATACGTACCACCTAGTGGTCATGTCGCTGGAATCTATGCGCGAGTAGACAATACTAGAGGGGTGTTCAAAGCTCCTGCTAACGAAGTCGTGTTAGGTGCTTTAGGTTTAAAGCAAAAAATCAGCAAAGCTCAACAAGCAGGACTCAACCCTCAAGGTGTCAATTGCATCCGCGATCTCAACGGCAGTATCCGTGTATGGGGAGCGCGCACCTTGGGCGGTGATGCTAATGGGGAATACAAGTACATCAATGTCCGTCGTACAATGCTGTTTTTACGGGAATCTATCGATCAGGGAACCCAGTGGGCAGTTTTTGAACCCAACGATACCAAATTATGGTCAAAAATTATACTTAATGTTACTGCTTTTTTAACAATTGTTTGGCGTAATGGTGCTTTGTTTGGTACTACACCCCAAGAAGCATTTTATGTAAAGTGTGATGAAGAGACTAACCCACCTGAAGTTCGGGAACTGGGTCAGGTAATTACAGAGATTGGAGTGGCGATTGTCAGACCAGCAGAATTTGTGATCTTCCGTATTAGCCAGTGGACTGGGCCAAGCAATCAATAGAGACTGTATTACTGTATCAAGTAGTAGAAAATGCTTAAACATCAAAGTCCTGGCGTTTATTATAAAGAGCGTGTTCAACCACCAGAACAAAAACTGCAAACAGGGGTGCCTGTATTTTTGGGTTACACCACAAAAGTTCCTGAAGATAATCACAGCAATAAAAAATTTAACAAACCCCAAACTCTAACTGTCTGGGCCCAATTTGAACGGTACTTTGGTAAGCCAGCACATAATAGCTACCTGCCTTATGCTGTACGTGGCTTTTTTCAAAACGGTGGGAGTTTATGCTATGTCGTTCCTCTTCAAGAGAATATCTCACCCTCCGCAGCCCTACTTGCAGGGTTGGAGGCAATCGAACTACTTTACACCATCGACTTAGTTTGTGTGCCAGATATTATGCGATCGCCACCACCAGGAAACTGGACAAATGATCCATGTGCGCCAGAGATTGAGCAATTGCCAATATCAGAGAATTTACCCCCAGACCTTGAGATTGTATTAACCATGCAGTCTGCGGTTTTAGAGCATTGCAATCGTTTGGGCGATCGCTTTGCCATTCTCAATTCTCTACCTAATGCCAATGCACAACAAGTACTTCATCACGGAGAAAGACTCCAAGAACATAATGCAGCCCTCTACTATCCTTGGATTCGAGTTCAAGATGATTCTTACCTCAAAAGCCTCCTTGTACCGCCCTGCGGTCATATTGCAGGTGTTTATGCCCGCACTGACCAAAATATCGGTGTCCACAAAGCACCAGCAAATGCAATTGTCAACGATGTTCTAGAATTGCAAGTTAACCTGACAAACAACCAGCAGGGGGCACTGAATATAGAAGGTATTAACTGTTTACGTAACTTTCCTGGTCGAGGGATTCTGGTTTGGGGCGCTCGTACCCTCAGCCATGACCCAGACTGGACATATATCAACGTGCGACGGCTGTTCCTCACGATTATCCGTTGGATCGAGTGGAATATGCTGAGTGTCGTATTTGAACCGAACGATGCGATTTTATGGAATCGGATTGGACGAGAACTGTCTACTTATTTTAATGAACTGTTTCAACAAGGAGCACTTAAAGGTAGCACAGCAGAGGAAGCTTTTTATGTGAAATGCGATGAACAAACTAACCCACCGCAAGTAAGAGACGCAGGACAAGTAGTTACAGAGATTGGTATTGCTCCCATCTTACCTAGCGAATTCATCGTTGTTACTATCTTCCACGGCAAAACAGGGATCAGCATTACTGAAGTTCCCAAATTTGGTTAATAAATTCAGGAGATTAAATTATGGCAGCTGGCGATCGTAAAGATCCATATAAGGTATATAACTTTGAATTGGAGATTGGTGGTAAACGTGCTGGATTTCAAGAATGCTCCGGTCTAGATTCTAGCCAAGACCCGATTGAATATAGAGAAGGTAATGAAAAAACTCTAACAGTAAGGAAATTACCAGGTCTGGTTAAATATTCCAATATCAGCTTGAAATATGGAATTACAGATGACACATCACTTTGGGATTGGTTAACAAAAGCAGTCACAGGTAAAGTTGAGCGTGTCGATGGCACTATTTCTTTATTAGATGATACAGGCGCATCAAAATTAAAGTGGAAGTTCAAAGCTGGCTGGCCAACGAAATGGACGGGAGCAACATTTAATGCTACTAGTAACGAAGTGGCAATTGAAACCCTGGAAATTGCTCATGAGGGTATAGAAAAAGCCTAGATATTAAGAACTAGGAGGCATAATGTTGCAAACAGAGTTTCCTTTCACCCTGCCGCAGGGTTATATAGACTTGGAGGGCAACCTCCACCGTGAAGGCATGATGCGATTAGCCACTGCCTACGACGAGGTTGAGCCATTAAAAGATTACAAAGTGCAGACAAATCCTGGTTATCTCGTCATCATTTTGCTAGCACGAGTGATTACCAAACTGGGTAATTTAGAGCAAATTAATACCAAGGTCATTGAGAACTTATTTGCTGCTGACTTTGCCTTCTTGCAGGACTTCTATTTGCGGATCAACCAAAATGGTAATAGTCGGTTGCTAGTGCAATGTCCTCATTGCAAAGGTGAATTTGAGGTAGAAACAGCCAGCCTGGGGGAGTCATGAGCTATCCTGCGGATAAATTATCTGCGGAGATAGCTTATATTGCCTATCACTTCCACTGGGGCTATGAGCAAATTATGTCCTTGGAACACCCAGAACGACAAAATTGGGTGAGCGAGATTGCCAAGATTAATCAGCAGATCAACAACTCAATCACATAGAGGAGTCTTAACTATGGCAATAGGCATTGGTGCGCTAGGTATTACTATTGATCCGTATGCTGCCTTTAATTTTTCTGTCGAGATTAATGGATTGATAGTTGGTGGATTTACTGAGGTCAGTGGTCTACAGAGTCAGATTGAAGTCGAAGAATATAAAGAAGGCGGAGAAAATAATTTTACCCATAAGTTACCTGGTAGAACAGTTTATTCCGAAAACCTAGTTTTGAAACGTGGTCTGACAGACATTGAAGCTTTATGGAGATGGTATCAAGATGTGGCAAAAGGTATCATTAAACGGAGAAACGGCACAATTTATTTGCTCGATCAACGAGGATTACCAGCAATGTGGTGGGATTTCCGGCAAGCTTATCCGGTTAAGTGGAGTGGCCCGGAATTTAAGTCAGACAATACTACTGTTGCTTTCGAGACAGTAGAACTGGTTCACCAAGGCATAGTCAAACCAACAGCAAGCAGTGCTACGTCTACTGTGCGAGGAGTAGCTGGAATTGTAACGCGATCGCTTTAGTAAATGGTTTATGGAAACTAACTACCCATCTACTCACAATCAAAATTGGCAGGATGCTCTAGAACCACAACTCATTAAGCGGCTTCGCCGTCCGCTAGTGCAATTTGGTGTAACTGGTAATCAACTTGCTCGTGCTATCCAATCCCGGACGCAACGAGTAAGTAATCGTTTACCATTGCTAGCAAAATTGATACATCCTTTGATTAATAATATTGGGTATTTTCAGTTCCAACTCAGCCCCAACGACCATATACTACGCCTACCAGATTTTGATTCTAACTATGAATCGCCTGATATAGCTGCTGCGTTCGATTCCCAATATCCTGTCAATACTTCGATTACAGATCAAGTTAGCTACGGTAATAATCCTGAAAAAGATCACAATTGGGGAGTTACTAAATTTGCTTTACCTGTTCAGGCAAAGCATCAAGTTGGCTACCATAGCCAACCTTTATCATCTGTAGATGTAGATCGAGATGATACGTTTAGCACAAATAACTCAAAACAAAACATCTCATTACCCAAAGATGCGATTGCAACTAGTAGAAAAACTCTAATTTCAGGACAGCAAATAGTACACACATTAGGCGATAGGTCTATTGCTAATTCCCCATCACATGTATTAAACATAAATGCTCAACTATACCAACGATTTCAACGTCCGCTATTACAACCAAGGCTAGCTTCTATTCAACTAGCTCGGACTGTTCAATCACGAATACAACGCTTAAGCAATTGCTTACCGTTACTAACACAATTAACCCAATATCAGCCTCAGCAAGAAAATTTACAAGTACAGAAAAAGTCCAATGATAAGATACAGCGTTTGCCAGATTTTGACTCCAGCAATGATTTGCCTGAATTAACCTTATCTGCGGATTCTCAAGCCATTGCCAATGCTAATGCTGCTCAATTTAGCACAAATAACCCAAAACAAAATATCTTATTACCTAAAGATCAGATCGCAACTAGCAGACCAATTCTAATTTCAGGACAGCAAATAGTACACACATTAGGCGATAGGTCTATCACTAATTCCCAGCCACATTTATTAGATATAAATACTCAAGTATACAAACGGCTTCAACGTCCGCTATTACAACCAAGGCTAGCTTCTATTCAACTAGCCCGTACTGTCCAATCACAAATACAACGTTTGAGCGATCGCTTACCGTTATTAACACAATTAACTCAGCATCAGCCTCATAAACAAGATTCACAAGTACAGAAAAAGTCTAATGATGAGATACACAGGTTGCCAAACTTTATTTCCAGTAAAGATTTGCCTGAATTAACCGTATCTGCGGATTCTCAAGCCATCGCCAAGACTATTGTCTCAGACCAACAAGCTAGTAAGGTTAGTACTTCAGATGTTTACCAAAACACAAAGATAGCCAAAACAACCATTGTCCCAGTTAAAAGAAGACATCAAAGTACTACCAATGTTGAGCAATTTAGCAAACATAACTCAAAACAAAACATCTTATTCCCCAAAGCTGAAATCGCAACTAATAGACCAATTCAAAATTTAGGACAAGATCCACAAAAAAACGCCTTATCACTGTTACCATCCGTAACCAAAAACAGTGGAATTGCTGCGAACACTGCACAGACAACATCAAAACTCGATTTAGAAAACCAACTACAAAGCAAACTCCTTCGTCCAATTGTCCAACCAGGAGTACTCAACTTTAAAGCATCTCGTATTGTTCAATCACGTATCCAACGCTTGAGCGATCGCTTACCGTCACTCACACAATTAGCCCAGCATCAGCCTCATAAACAAGATTCACAAGTACAGAAAAAGTATAATGATGAGATACGACGTTTACTGGACTTTGATTCTGGCGTTAACTCACCTGAGTTAGTGGACATATCTAATTCTACTGCTGAAACTTTCCTTCCTCAACAAGTACATCATATTAACCAGAAAAGCAAGCCGAGTGAATCAGCTACCTTACAAAGTTCGGAGGCTAACAAACTAACTATTGTTCAAGCAAAAGCAAAGCATCAATTTACACATGAAAAGTTTTTAAAGATAGGTATCCGTGCTAATCTACCATCTGTATCTGTAGTCAAATCAAAGGGAAATGGTACAACTACTACAATTCCAACTCACACGATAAAGCAATTTATTTATCAACAAAAAACCTTATTACCATCATCAATGGTGACTCAAAATAGTGAGCTTGTTTCTAGTAGCATTCCTATGAATGCGAAAGAAAAAACAGCACAAATATCAGCATCCAACTCTACCCCTAATCATCAAGTACATTCATCAGAACAACAACTACAACGACGACTCCAACGCCCCCTAGTCCAATCAAGTATAATTGGTTCTCAACTAGTACGTACTATGCAGACACAAAGGCAGCAACTAACTAAGAGTCAAACACTGTTAGCTAAGTTAGTCCAAAGTCAACGTAGTAGATATAACAATCAAACTCAATTAGAGCCGAGGATTGATGTGCAGAGATCGCCCCAGATTTTGCGTCACCCTACTGATTCAAAAGTGCAAGCCACTGACAAATCCTCTTCCATAAACTCTTCTAAATTTGAGGTAATCAACAGATTACAAGCTAACGAACACCAACAAAAGCCGATCACATCATATTTGGCTAAAGGCGTATCCGCCAGACAAACTAGATCCAATCTTACACAACAAGATTTGCAACTTGTAAAACCAATTACTGCTTCCAAAAGCAAATCCTCCGGTTTTTCTGGGCAGGCAGACACCAACTCTCAAATATCGACAACACCTATGACAGCAATTTTCAATAGAACAGACTATGTTGCAAGGGTGCAAAGCCTTACACCCTTACAAAAAATTATTTTTCTAACGAATGAAAATAGCCAGAAAATACAACGCTCATCTGTACGACCTTTAGTGAAGGAAATAAGGAGGAAAAAACCGCCTATTTCTGGGATTATGCCCTTAGTTGTCTCTCATTCATCAACTTTTACTCACTCAAGAGTGAAATTACAACCAACGAATAACTCAGTCATGTCTGGAACTCATAATTCATTTATCAATCGCGCTCAGGAAAGTGCCAACATACTCAGCAATTCATCAAAAATGAACGACACTCAATCTCATACTGATAATCAAAATAATTCAACCACAAGCAGAGAAGCTGATCGTGAGAGTGTTATCGATATAGATGATCTAGCGGATCGGGTGATGCGAAAGGTGATGCGGCAACTTGCCATA
Source organism: Nostoc sp. ChiVER01 (assembly GCF_034531155.1). Classification (NCBI taxonomy): domain Bacteria; kingdom Bacillati; phylum Cyanobacteriota; class Cyanophyceae; order Nostocales; family Nostocaceae; genus Nostoc; species Nostoc sp. ChiVER01. The sequence goes on from NZ_JAVRBS010000052.1 coordinate 18,693, forward strand.
GAAAGCGAACGACGAGGAGGAAGGCAATGGCCTTAGAAAAATTGAAAATTATTCCCGAAATTGGAGCAGAAATTACTGTTTTGTTTAATCCCAATGAAATCACTATTGACAAAACAGCCAATTGGCGATTAGCTCCTACTGATGAATCAGATGTACCAGAATCTCAATTTACTCATGGTGAACCAGCACAATTAACCATTAACCTATTGTGTGACACCTATGAGGCAAAGACCGATGTTCGTACACACACTAATAAAATTTTTGATCTCACAACCATAGAGAAACATGGCTCATTACACCGACCACCTTTATGCAAATTGATGTGGGGAATGTTTGACTTTAATAACTTTCAATGGGTGCTAGAGCAATTAAACCAACGCTTTACCTTGTTTCTGGATAACGGTACGCCTGTACGCGCTTACCTTACATGTTCTTTTAAACAATGGCGCTCAGATAATGAAGACGCTAAATTAACAAATAAGCAATCGCCAGACGTAGCTAAGACGCGAATTATCAAAGACAAAGAAAGAATAAGCAATATTGCTTATGAAGAATATGAAGATCCATCCCTCTGGCGTGCGATCGCCCAAACAAACAATATTGATAACCCTACCTACTTAAAACCAGGCACAGTACTGGCTATTCCTGCTTTACGTCCTGGCTCTTCCTTGGGAGGTGACATCTAAAAATATGGCGAATTTAGGTGACAAGCAAACAATAGTCCCCGATTTTCGTGTGTTTATAAATGGCACTCCTATCCCCACCGAGATATCAACTGATTTAATGACTGTGATTGTCCATGAAGATATAGAAGCACCCAGTATGTTTAGCCTCAAACTTACTAACTGGGATATCCAAAAGCATCAAGTTACTTGGTCAGACGATAAACGTTGGTTTAAAATGGGTAACGAAGTCGAAATCCAGATGGGTTATATAAATCACCTTAAGAAACTATTTAATGGTGAAATTACTAGTCTAGAACCAGAGTTTGAGGTGAATGAGGCCCCTAGCGTCATAGTTCGTGGTTATGATCGCCGCCATCGTTTACTACGCGGACGATATTCCCAAACTTTTCTTCAGATGAAAGACAGTGAAATTGCAAGTAAAATCGCCAACGCAGTAAAGTTAATCCCCAAGCCTGAAGATACACAAGTTAAGCTAGATTATGTCTTACAGCACAACCAAACCCATTGGGAATTTTTGCAGGAGCGCGCTCAACGTATAGGCTATGAGGTAGTTGTAGAAGACAAGACTCTTTATTTTCGACCTCATAAAAATGCTGATAGTCCTGTGTTAACGCTAGACCTCAATACAGACTTAATGGAGTTTTATCCTCGCCTAACTACATTGCCCGAAGTCGGGCAGATCAAAGTGCGCGGCTGGAATCCCAAGGAAAAATCAGAGATTGTTGGTTTAGCTAAGGCGGGAAATGAGGGTACAACTATGGGTGGTTCTACTACTGGCCCTACGGATGCTAATCAAAGCTTTGGTTCTGCTATCAACTCTAGCGTTAAGCGACCTATATTCAGCAAAGCAGAGGCTGATCAAATTGCTTTGGGATATTTAAAAGACATGGCACTGGAATATATCACTGGTGAGGGACTTGCCATTGGTCGCACGGATTTACGAGCTGGTAAAGTTCTAAAAATTCAAGGCATTGGTCAACGCTTTAGTGGTAATTACTATATCACCTCAACTACTCATACCTGTTCACCAAAAAAAGGCTATCGTACCCGCTTTACTGTTAGGAGAAATGCAACATGATTGATGTTAGTCTACTAGCAAGTCTTTTACATTCTGATGATCAAGATAATCATTTTTACGGTGTAACTGTAGGTGTTGTCACTAATAATCAAGATCCCGAAGGCTTAGGGCGGGTAAAGGTTCGTTTTCCTTGGTTATGGGATGAGCAGAAAAATATCGGTGTTGATAGTCATTGGGCTAGAGTGCTTACTCCAATGGCTGGTAATAATCGAGGGCTTTACTTTTTGCCGGAAGTCGAAGATGAGGTATTAGTTGCCTTTGAACATGGACTGGCAGAATTTCCATACATTTTGGGGGGACTATGGAACGGTAAAGATAAACAACCAGAGAACAATAACGATGGTCAAAATAACAAGCGCACAATCAAGTCGCGTAGCGGCCACATCATCCGCCTAGATGATAGTAAGGGTCAAGAGAAAATTGAAATTATTGATGGCTCAGGTAAAAATACTATTGTTATTAATACTGCTAACAACTCTATTACTATTACTGCTAACGCAGATATTACTATTGAGTCACTTAATGGTAAACTAACTCTTTCCGGAAGCGGGATCGAAATTAACTCTACAAAAGGTGTAGATATTAAAGCTAGGCAAGATATGAGCCTAAAAGCAGGCCCCGAATTGAAGATCAACGGAGGTTTGGTGAGAATCAATTAGCAAGCTATTGAAAGGAAATTTTATGAACTTTAATACAAATTTTTTGGGTGTAGGTTGGGAGTTTCCCGTACAATTAAATGAGAAGGGGAAAATCACAATGGCCTATTACGAACAAAATATCCGTAAGGCGATCAGGATGATTATAGAAACTGCGCCTGGAGAACGGGTGATGCGTCCAGACTTTGGGTGCGGTATCCACAATTTTGTTTTCGCAGTTAATAGTGCCGGTACAGCAACTAGAGTTGCTAGTAAGGTAACTGAGTCCTTAATTAAGTGGGAACCTCGGATTGATCTAATTAATGTAAATGCCTTTCCTGATTCCGATAAAGCTTACATATTGCTGATCTCCATCGACTATCGGGTGCGTGCTACTAACAATGAATTCAACATGGTCTATCCATTTTATTTAGAATATCAGGGCGTATGAAAGTTCCGGAGATTGATAAGCGCAATTATGACGAGATTGTTGCACAGACAGAAGCTTTAGTTCAAGCTTTTACAAGTGAAGTAAGACCAACATTTGAAGCACTCAATGGTCGTATTCTCAATCAAGATATTACTATCCCTGATACGGATGAGATAATTACTGCTGGGACTTATATAAAAAATGATTTAGCCAAGCAAATCAGTCAAATACAAGGACTTAATTTAGTAAAAGTAAAACATTGGCAAGCATCTGAAAATCATGATGCTGGAGCAGCATTAATCCGGATCTTTGCGCGCATGACCCAATTGGCAATCACTCGCCTCAATAAAGTACCAGAAAAGAATTTCTTAACTTTTTTAGACTTAATTGGTATTCAAATCCAACCACCCCAGCCAGCCAAAGTACCATTAACTTTCAACTTAGCGGTTGGTAGCTCTCTTGATACTTTCGTTCCTGCTCAAACTCAAGTGATTGCCCCACCCACTGAAACCCAACTAGAAGAAATTATTTTTGAAACCGATCAAGATTTAGTTGTCACCCCTTCCCAGTTGACAACTGTATTTGTGCGTGATCCCTTGAGCGATCGTTACGGTGACTATACACAAGCAGCTCAAGGTTTGGCAGAGCAAAGCTTTCCTGCTTTCAGTGGAGATCGCTCCATTGTTCACAGCCTCTATTTAGCAAATGACGAGTTATTTTTATTACCTGATAAAAAAACTATTACTCTGTTAATTTCTTCATCTAATACAGATCAACTGTCACGAATGCCAATATCTTGGTACTACTGGGATAGCAACAATATTATTCAGGGATTAGTTATTAAATTTAATTTTGATACAAAAAAAACAGAGGTACTCCCTGGAACTGCTATAGATGCTCAAGGTAGAAAAATTGAATTATTAAGCATAGAGACTTTAAATTTAAATAAATATACTAACCAAATAGTATTTATTGCTATTTCTTACGGTGAAAAAAACCCCTTGATCTCAGTCTTTCCAGAAGCAGAAGCCAGTAATTATCAGCCTGAGATATATATCCGATTAGCTCATTTAGCCATTAACTCTGAAGGTGACATTAGTAACTTAGTTACCTCCTTAATCACAGAAAATAACCAGTGGCAAGTCTCGTTCACAAACTTTCCAATCCCAACAGAGCGAACTATTAACGGAGTGAAAGCTGCATGGCTAGAGGCTCGGCTCAATACTTCTTTACTACCCAATGATCAATTACCAAAGATTAACCATATCAGTGTTAAGGTAAACATCCAACACAATGACTTAGCTCCTGATTTTGGTTTTATTAACTTTTTCGCACTTGACCTAAGTAAAGATTTTTATCCTTTCGGTACACAACCAGTCTTTAATGACACTTTATACCTAGCTAGCCAAAAAGCATTTGCTAACCCAGGAGGTAAGGTGACTTTAAATGTCAAACTTAGTGAATTTTCACCGTTACCTATTAATCCTACAGCAGACTTAGAGATTGTATGGGAAGTTTGGAATGGTCGTGTTTGGCAACCAGTAGGCAACTCAGCACCTCATAATTCTAGTAGTAACTCTGGCTTTATTGATACAACTCAAGCTTTTACTAAAAGTGGCAAAATTGAATTTACCTTACCTTCTAAAGTTGCTTTACAAATAGTCAATGGACAAAGCAATTATTGGATACGCGCTCGGATTATTAAAGGTAGTTACGGTACGGGAATAGCTCTCGATCAACAATTTACCATTACTACATTAAGTGAAAATAGTCAAGAAACCGATCCAAACCAGAAAAAAATAATAAAAGTCAATAGTGTTCGGGGTTTCTTGCCTAGCGATCGCATTCAAATTGCTTTTAGTGATAATAACCAAGAAGACGCAGAGATTGAAAGCATTATTTTAGCCGAAAGTAAATTTATTCTTCGTGCAGCCCTCACCCACGATCACGCGATTGGCGCAAGTGTAGTTCTTGGCAGTAACTTAGCTTCAAGCCCACCATCAATTGCATCCCTAACCCTAAATTATGAATATGAACGCAGTAGTGCTGTGTCTGCCTGTCAAACTTACAATGACTACACATATATTGATTGTACAGCCACAGCAAACCAACTAGATTCTTCTGATTTTGAACCCTTTACCCTTACGGCAGATAAACAACCAACCCTCTACTTAGGATTTGACCAACCTTTCTCTAACCGAGCTATTAGACTCTATGTAGGCTTAGAGCCATTACTTTACCAAGCAGAAAAATCCTCCAATCCCCAAAATCTCACTAAAAAACCAGATCCCATCAGTTGGGAATATTCTAGTTTTTCAGGTTGGATTCCTCTGCAATTTCAGGACGAAACTCATGCTTTTACTCGAAAGGGCTTAATTACATTCACGGGTTTGCAAGATATTCAGCCTCGTACAGAATTTGGTCGCAGCCTTTATTGGTTACGTGCTTACAGAAAACAGGAGCAACCAAGCTTACCAATATCTGTGCGACACCTGCTACTCAATACGACTTGGGCTACTCAAGTCATTACAATCGAAAATGAAATTTTGGGATCTAGTAATAACCAAAAAAATCAAGTCTTCCGCACTACCAAAATACCTGTATTAGAGGGACAGCATCTGGAAGTATTTGAACCTCAGATGCCTTCGCCTAAAGAACAGAGCAAAATTACTGAACTTGAGGGGAAGAATGCGATCGCACCGATTTTAGGTTTTGCTGGTGAGTTAGAAGGTGTTTGGGTGCGTTGGCATCAAGTACCTAATTTTAAGGTGTCTGATACATGGGATCGGCACTATATTCTAGATCACCTAACTGGGGAAGTGCGTTTTGGTGACGATCAAAACGGAATGATACCGCCTCAAGGTCGTCACAATATCCGGATAACTTACCGGGCTGGTGGCGGTGAAAGTGGTAACTGCCCAGCAAAAACCATTGTTCAACTTAAATCGGCAGTACCCTATATCGACAGCGTTATCAACTATGAATCTGCGGGTGGTGGTGCTGATGCAGAGACACTTAATGCTGTCAAAGAACGAGGCCCCAAAACATTGCGGCATCGGGGTAGAGCTGTAACTGCTCAGGATTTTGAAGATTTAGCCAAAGAAGCATCCCCGGCTGTTGCCAAAGCCAAAGTAGTTACTCCTTCCCAGAAAAATGGTATTGGTGTAGTAGAGTTGCTCGTTGTACCCCATAGCCAAAAGCCTCAACCTATCCCCAGTTTGAATTTACTGGAAAATGTTGCCAATTACATTCGTGATCGCTGTGCGCCTACTTTGGAGTTGCAAACCTACGGCCCAGATTGGATCGCCATTAGCGTCAAAGTAGAAATAATACCAGTATCTTTAGCGATGAGCATGAATCTTGAAGGAACTATAGCCAAAGCCTTACAAGACTTTCTGCATCCAGTTACTGGTGGTTGGGAGAAACTAGGATGGGATTTTGGTCGCAAACCACACAAGTCTGATTTTTATAGATTGCTGGAATCGATTGACGGCGTAGAGTGTGTCACAACTATATCTATTGAGGAAAACCCTAAGAGCAAGAAATTGATCCCAGCAAGATGTTTAGTTTTCTGTGGCAACCATTCTATCACTGTCATTTCACCATTGCCGGAGGAAGCCTAAATTATGACCTTACCTTTACCGAATTTAGATGACCATACTTACGCCGAACTTGTAGAAGAAGCTCGTTCTTTGATTACCAATTTGTATCCGGAGTGGACAAATCATAACCCCACAGATACAGGCATTATTCTAATTGAATTACTGGCTTGGTTGACCGAGATGAAGCTTTATCAAATCAACCGAGTCCCAGACCAAAATATTATCAGTTTTCTTAAGCTGCTTAACGGCCAAGATTGGAGCTTTCAAGATAATTTTCTAGAAAGAGATCAACAAACCAAAGCTTTAAACGCAGCCATCCACAAGACACTTTTGAATCTGGAGGAACGCTATCGAGCAATCACTTGTGATGATTTTGAATACTTAACCATGCAGAAATGGCCACAGACACCAGAAGCAAAAGCTTTGGGTGAGCAAGGTAAAGTTAAGCGATCGCACTGCATCGCCCAACGTAACCTAACTTTAACTGATCCCAAAGTACGACAACAGCCAGCACCCGGAAATATGAGCTTGATTGTAGTGCCTGATCTCACCAACAGCCCCACACCCAAGCCAACGCAGGCTTTATGCCAAAGTTTATGGAAATTTTTAGATGAGCGGCGTTTATTGACTACACAGCATCATATAGTGGAGCCACAATATGTGCCAGTAAAAATTACAGCAAAGTTATTTCTTGTAGAAGACGCATTACCAGACAAAGCCTGCACAAAAGCTGTTAAAGATATTTGCCAATTCTTTCATCCCCTAACTGGAGGAAGCGATGGTCAAGGTTGGCCTTTTGGACGGGATATATACGTTTCGGAAGTGTATCAATTATTAGAGAACATTCCAGAAATTGATTACGTAGAAGCAGTTAAATTACATACACAAGAAACTTGGCGGTTAAATAGAGCGCATAGCGACACACTCATGAGCGTTACTTTATACCCAGACGAATTAGTAACTGTGAAAGTAGATAAGGAATTTTTTGAGATCAATATAGTTAGTTCATCCAGTTAATCCTAAGCTAGGTAAAATATGACAGACAACATCCCACCTACACAAGTAAGTAATTATTTACAATATTTACCAGCCATTTTTCAGGAAGATGTAGATCACTACGGAGTTAACTTTATTGGTCGCTTCTTACTGGCTTTTGAGAAAATTATTACAGGTTTAGGGGACGTTGATGAACCTGGTATAGAAGAAATCCTTGATGGCATTATTGATCCGACTACTCAAGAAATGTACTTAGCTGGTATCCATCGCTACTTTGAACCAGGCCCTGGTTTGCCTGCTTCCAAGCGATCGCCACCCGAATTTCTAGAATGGCTAGCTAGTTGGGTAGCTCTGCATCTGCGCGAGGATTGGAATCAAGAGGACAAGCGTCGCTTAATTAGCAGTGCAGTCCCTTTGTATCGTAAGCGCGGAACAAAAGCTGGGATCGAAGAAATGCTTAATACTTATATTAGTCCAGTGGTTGAAATATATGAATTTCATGAGCATTTACAAGTAAACAAAATTTCTACTGTGGGTATCGATACTATTTTGGGCGGCGGTTTCCCCCACTATTTCTTAGTAAAAATCTTTTTGGCTAACTTTGGTGAAGAAAATTTTAACACTTGTAAACGCCAACAAAAGTTAGCTAGATCAATTATTGATCAAGAAAAACCAGCCCACACTGATTATGATTTTGAAATCGAAGTTCCTTTAATGCAGCTTGGAGTGCGATCAACGATAGGAATAGACACGATACTTGCATCCCCAGCATCTGAAATCCCTGCTATTCAACTTGGAATATATTCCACAGTTGGAGTTGATACTATTCTTGGAACTTTAATACTCGGAAAATTTAACAGTTAAACTTACAAAATCAGGATTACAAAAATGACAAGCAATCATGATGCAGAAAAAAGACTACGTTATTTTAATGGTCAGTTCCTAAATAATTATGACTTCACTGACGAACAGAAATATCACATAGACCGACAAAGAAGACATAATCGATTGTTGCACACTCCTGGTATTGCCGAAGGTCTAGAAATTATCGCTGAGTGTAACTCATATCATATAGAAGTACTTCCTGGTACTGCTGTAGACCAGCAAGGCAGACAAATTGTTTTAGCTACCAAGCAAGTGAAAAGCCTAAAAATTTTTGGATGTGGTAAGGTTTATGTTGTTATTTCTTATCATCAAGAACCATCGGATATCGCCACAGTAGGAGCAAGAGATGAGACACGCTGGCACGAATCTCCTAAAATTGAGATATTAGAGGATGGTGATGAGATTGAAAAAGGCGATCGCATTCCACTAGCCTGCTTAGTTTTAGGTGATGGTGGCAAAATAGAACACCATCACAATCATGTTCGTTACTATGCTGGCGTTCGCATCAGTCCAGAGGTAGATTTACATAAACTTACTTTCTCAAGTAAGAGTGTACATTGTAGTTGCTGGCCAGCGCTTCATTTTGGTGCGTCTCACCGCATTAACCTCATCGGTAGTCTTTATATAGAAAAACTATTAGGCTTAGGGGTAGACAATCCCAAAAATAGATTAGATGTCAAAGGCGGGGTTGTGATTGGTGCAGATTATTGCGAAAAACAACAAGCTCCACCAGATGGGCTTTTGGTAAAAGGCAGAGTTGGGATTGGAAATAATAGTCCAGGTTCAAGTTTAGAAATTACAGGTGAAACTAGGAACAGCAATTATTCTGCACTAAATGTTACTGACTGTGACGGTAAAAGTCTTCTATTTGTCAGAAATGATAACAACATAGGCATTGGAACAACCCAACCAAATGATAAGCTGCATATTAGTGGTGGAAATATTCGGCTCGACTCAAATAGTGAATTATGTTTTGCTGATAATGGGCAAATTAGGAGTTTAGACGATAACCACAGGATTTTGTTTAACAATACTCAAAATCAAATGGAGCTAAGAGAAAAAGGCGATCTGATTTTTTCACCAGGTAGCTTGGCTGAAGAAGAAGCAACAAAAGTTGTCTTTTTAGCAAATGGAAATGTTGGTGTCGGTACAACTAAACCAGAAGTAAAATTACATATTAATGGTGATATTCGTGCTAACAATTTGAGTGGTACAGGCAGTGACTATGCTGAATGGCTGCCTAAACTTCAAATAGATGAAGTTATTGAACAAGGTGACATTACTGGAGTTTTTGGCGGTAAAATTACTAAAAAAACTGAAAATGCCCAAACTCTTATGGCTATTAGTAGCCAACCGATAATTGTTGGAAATCTACCTAATTCAGAAAATCAACACTTATATGAAAGAGTGGCATTTATGGGTCAGGTACGAGTAAAAGTACGTGGTTCTGTAAAGTCAGGTGATTATATTGTTCCTTCAGGTTTAAATGATGGAGTAGGTATAGCAATATCGACTGATAATATTACGTCTTTTACTAACATTACTCAAATTATTGGCTGTGCCTGGGAATCTTCTCAAGAAGAACATGTGAAGTTGATTAATGTATTAGTCGGCCTTCAATCTAATTATTCCTGGATAGGCAAACTGTTGACTAATGTGCAAGCACAACAAAGCGAGATTCAATCCCTCAAGTCTGAGATAGAATCGCTCAAAAATTCCAATCAACTAACAGA
>NZ_JAVRBS010000053.1:0-26717 GCF_034531155.1 Nostoc sp. ChiVER01
CTTTGATACTCGTGAATGAGTCTTTGATACTCGTGAATGAGTCTTTGATACTCGCTGACGAGTCTTTGATACTCGTGAATGAGTCTTTTATACTCGCTGACGAGTCTTTGATATTCGTGAATGAGTCTTTGATACTCATTGACGGCAATTATCGCAATGTCCGCAACGTAAGTTAGCAGCTTCTTTGTCAAAACCAAAGGCATTTAACAAAAACTGCCAACGACACTGCTTAGTTGTTAAATACTGATGCATCTGTTTAGCAGCGTGTAATTGCGTCGCTGGCTGATTTCCGGTTTTTTGAGCAATGGTGTAATGAAAAGGATCAAGCCAGTTTAGCTGACCACTGCTATGGAGTAAAGCTAGCGCCGTTGCACCTTCGGGAAATTGTCGAGTTACTGCATTCACTTCTCCCTGTTTTGGTAATTTTTTCACAAGTTGCTGCGCTATTTGTTGTTGCGATCGCATTTTTTCTTGAAAAAATTCCTGTCTTTGCTTATCTTCTGAGTCTAACCATCCCGTAGGTTCACTTACCAGCGTCAACGCTTCTGCTGGTTTCCCATCCCTTCCAGCGCGGCCAATTTCTTGCACATATTCAGATAATAAATGTGGCGCATGAAAGTGCGCTACCCACCTGACATTGCTTTTATTAATCCCCATACCAAATGCACAGGTACACACAACAAAGGGAATTTTGCCACCCAACCAGTTTGCTTCTACTTCACGGCGTTCGGTCGCACCCAATCCTGCATGATAACTAGCTGTGGCATAACCCATCTCTGCTAACCATTGGGCTAAATCTTCGCTATCTCTTCTAGTGCGAACATAAACTAACCCAGATTGTTGCGGTCTATTTTGAATAAACTTTAATAATTGTTGTTTTCTACCTCGTGGTGTCCAAGCAATGCGAACGCTGGGATGCAAATTCGGACGGTAGGGATTCAAGCGGAAAACTTCTGGTTGCTGTAATTGTAAAACTGTTTGAATAATCTTTTGGGCTAACGGGTCAGCAGTCGCGGTAAAAGCGGCTATGCTGATTTTTGTTCCTGGTGGTTTTGATTTTAGCAATGCCGGACGTACAGCCCCCAATCTGCGATAAGCTGGGCGAAAAGTATCACCCCACTGCACTAAACAATGAGCTTCATCCAAAATTAAGCCATTAATTTGCAAGTGCGGCTGACATAATCTCTCCCACACTGGCGCACTTAGCAAAGTTTCTGGCGATAAATAAAGCAATCTTAGCTGTTGACGTTCTAAAGCTTGCAGAGTTGCACGGCGTTGAGATGAAGGTAATTCACTATGCAAAAGTGCAGCTTTTTGATTGCTTTGTAATAGTTCCTGAACTTGATTTTCCATCAACGCTACTAACGGCGAAACTACTAGAGTTAATCCTGTTTGTAGTAGCGCGGGAAGTTGAAAGCAAATCGACTTTCCGCCACCTGTGGGCATAATAATCAGCGCATCTTTTTGTGACAATAAACTGCTGACAATTTCTCCTTGTGGCGGACGAAAATCTTCATAACCCCAGATTTTTTTAAACGTAGCGAGAACTTCTTGCCAAGATTTTATTGTAGGCTGATTCATAATCAATAGTAGATACTACTTATATCTTTGAAAATTGAATATAGCCTCTGTTATCCAGCTAATGGTTCAGTAATTTCATCATCTCACCTTGCAAGCTATTGATTATAAGAATGGATTAAGAACTGATTTTTATAAAAACTAAAAATTAGAGATAGCTTAACTGATATCATGTCCGCTTAATTACTTATTAAACCCCAAGAACCCCACCCCGCCAAAGCTATGCTTTGTCTCCCCTCCCCGCAAGCGGGGAGGGGTTGGGGGTGGGGTCAAATGACTGTGGAAATCGTAACTAATTATGCGGACATGATATGAAGGCTTGACTCACCCGCCTGGAACTAAAGTTCAAGGCTAACAGCTAAATTCTACTGAAGTAGACTAAAGATTTTGGGTATATTTAGTCATCTTCAGATGAGTTTTGCTATTAACAAGGAACTTCAGTTCCTTGCAGGACATGACTTTTACGTTGATTATTTTGGAACTAACTTCAATGTCCCAGTAGTACTAGCTGTAACATTCTTTCGTTCCCACAGCATGGGGTGATATTCAATTTTGCGCCAAGGGTCAACCATATCGTTGTAGTGAGTATGGAAAGCATGTCCTGATTGTCCAGGGGTATGAATCGCTATTGAGTTATTCAAATCTCCCAAATCTACAATCATCCGCAGTGAAGGAATATCAGTCACTTCAAAGGATTCATTTGCTCTCCATCGGTTAGCATTGACTGTTTCGCCATTACCAGCCGTGGCAAATGCACCACGATTAAATAAAGCTTCAATCGGTGCAACTCCAGATTTACCCAAAGTAGCGTTTTTAAAAGTAACAGTATGCAGCTTGCCCCAATTCCAGTTTTGCGGGTCTTTGCTTTGAATACGTTCTAGTTCATCCACAGCTTTTGTAAAGGACTGCCGTAGAATTTGGTCGCGGTTTTCAATCTTTGGGGTGTTGCGATTATCCCACCAAGAACTATTAGGCTGTTTGACTAAGTTTGCTACCACAGCATACCAGCGATCGCCTCCATCAGGAAAGTACTTTTCAGGCAACTGATCGTGAAATGTATCTACTAGCAGGTGTTTCCAAAATACTTCAAATAAGGCAGCCGCAGGCGATGTCATTCTCAACTGCAAATTCCAATCTAAGAGCAGTTTTTGGGCTGCTTGCAAGCGATGAGTATCAACTGTGATAGATTTTAGTAGTGGTACTAGTGTTTGTGCATTGAGATTGCGATCGTCACCCTGCATCTGTTGCACATCTTTTAAGGAAATCGCTTCGGTTTTTTGTGAAATCATCTCAACGATGCGCTGTGCCCGATAGCCATAAACCCAGTCTGTGGTAATCAGGTAAGGATATTCACGCTTAACTAAATTATTGGCAGTAGCAATATAACCAAGGGAAGGATTAAAACTTTTGGGTAATTGCTCAAAGTCAATATAGCTTTGCCATTCATATTCATCCGTCCAACCAGGAACAGGATAACGCCCATCTCCCTTGGCGCGGATAGGGAATTTACCAGGCATTTGGTAGCCAATATTGCCATCAATATCAGCGTAGACTAAGTTTTGAGCAGGGACATCATAGTTACTGGCAGCAATACGGAATTCCTGCCAATTTTGGGCGCGATTGATTTGGGGAATAGCATAGGCTAGTTTGGAAGGTGCTAAAGCTGTCCAACGCAGGGCTACGGCGTAGTTTTGCGGTACTTCTATAGGCTGACTGGGTTTAAATTCCTTCAGATTAGGCGAAACATCGGAGAGAATTGGCCCATGTCGGGTATAACGCACCATTTGGACAATCGGCTGACTTCCCGCGACTTGAATCGTTTCTTTCACAAGTTGCATATCAACCCATTTACCATTTACTTCATACTGGTTGGGGTTTTTCGGGTTGATTTTCTCGATGTATAAATCCATCACATCAGATTGTACATTAGTCACACCCCAGGCAATGCGATCGCTATGACCAATAATTACTCCAATCATTCCCGCAAAAGAAAAGCCGATAACATTGTAAGGACATTCTGCACTCTTGGGCGTACAGTGCAAACCAACCTCATACCAGATAGAAGGTATTTGCACACCTAAATGGGGGTCATTCGCCAAAATTGGCTTACCCGTAGCTGTCCGCTTACCAGATATCACCCAATTGTTTGAGCCAATACCTATACCCGTAGGCCCTATAAGTTTTTCCAAAGCCATCATCGGCTTAGTAATTGACTCTAAAGCAGGGAAAACATCTGGAGAATTAAAAAGTACTTCAACATTATTCTCTTCCCTTGCCTCCCCTGCTCCTCCTCCTTGCTGTAACTCAGGCAAAATCACTGGTAGTTCTTTAGGGTATGGTGGAAAAAGTTCCTCTACTTGAGCAGGGGTAAGAGTTTTGAGCAGGATGGCACGTTCAATTTCGCTATCAAAATTTCTGCCCAAATCGTAAGCCATTACTTTCCCCCAAGTCAAGGAATGCACTACTTGCCAAGGTTCTGGCTTATACCCAGGATTGAGGAATTTTAGCACAGCGTACTCTAGACTCAGGGCGCTGCCTTGATGCTCTGCCAGATAAGCATTTACACCATCTGCATAAGCTTCCAAGTATGCTTTCATCTCTGCATTCATTTCTTGAATTTCTTGCTGCGCCACCCTTGCCCAACCCATAGTTCGCAGATATCTGTCAGTGTCAACCTGAGAGGAACCAAACATTTCTGACAGTCGCCCAGAACCGATGTGTCGCCAAAAATCCATTTGCCAAAAGCGGTCTTGGGCGTGGATATAACCTTGCGCCATGAATAAATCGTGGGAGTTGGCAGCATAAATATGGGGAATTCCCCATTTATCGCGCTGGATAGTTACTTCTGCTTTGAGTTTGGGTAGTTGAATTGTGCCACTCTCTTGAGCAAAGGATTGGCGCACAGTGTAAGTGGCGAATCCCACTAACAATAGCCCCATTATTAACAGTACAATCAGAGTTCTTTTGAGAATCTGAGGAAACCAACGTTTTCTGAAGCTTTTTATTTGGGCTTGCCGTGGCATTATTTAGTTAAATTATGCGATTTTACCAGAAAAATAGGTTTAGAGCTACGCACTTATAAAACGGCTTTCTTTTCAGCTTCAAGCATACCAAAAGTTAAGCACTTGGGCAAAACTCTTGAAAAAGCAAAAAAGGAAACCTACTGACTGCGGTAAGTAGGTCGGCGTAAATAATTATTGTTGCAATAAGGCAGTTCTTGCTGGGATCAGGGGAGAAAGAGTTTGAGCCTTATTTGCTTTTGTTTACATAGTTTGGTTTTATTGCACCGACTTACTTATGTTCTTGTGTGAAAACAACGTATTTATTAGAAGTTGACTATAAAATTCCAAAATCGCAAGGCGTTAATACAGATCATAATGCGTTTAAAAAAAGTTAAACATACATATTGATATATCAATGTATTTGCTATACATTTCTTATGTAAGTTTTAATTTTAGAGGTTTTACGAATGGTTATTAAAATTTTAGAATTAGGTATTTTGAGGAAGCTTACCGAAAAAGAAGAAGAAAGCTATCAAGGAGGTACTTCAACAGAAGGTGCAGATCCCCCTGTTAGTAGCGTTTCAAAAGTCAAAAATGCTACTGTTAAACCTGCTACAAATCACGTAAATATTGTGCCAAAACCACTTATTGTGCCAAAACTACCTGTTGTATCAAAACCACTTGTTGAGTTACAAAAAATTGAAACAACCTAAGTAAGTATAAGCTGCTACTAGCAATTTTATAAGATAAAAAACAGTTATTGTTCCTACATTTGACAAGGCTAGTTCTAATTTTTATTAAACTATTCAAGTACGTCCGGTAAGGTTGGCAATTACGGCTGCTAACTCGCCCGGATTGACTGGTTTGGGGACATGGAGTTGAAAGCCTGCTAACAAAGCTTGTGTCCGATCTTCTGCCCTAGCATAGGCTGTCAGCGCTACTGCTGGAATTCGCCCACCTTGGTCTGCTGGTAGCGCCCTGATTTGACGAATTAGTGTGTAGCCGTCTTCTTGTGGCATACCAATATCGCTTACCAGTATATGGGGGCGAAATTCTTGTAGGGCCAGCAGTGCATCACTTGCAGATGGAGCAGCCATGACTTGGGCCCCATACTGTCCTAGAATTGTGGTGAGCAAATGACGCGCGTCGGCCTCATCATCAACAATCAGCACCCGCAAATCATCTAGCTTTGGCAGGTAATTGTTAGTGTCTTGGGTATCTCCAACAGGTGAAAGCTGCTCTGCGGTATTAGCGTCTACATAAACGGCTTTCATTGGTAAATTGACAATGAATGTTGCACCCTGTCCAATTCCTGGACTTTCGGCAGAGACTGTGCCGCCGTGTAATTCTACCAAGTGGCGGACGATCGCTAACCCTAATCCTAATCCACCATGCGATCGCGTGATCGAACTGTCTTGTTGATAGAAGCGTTCAAATACATGGCACAGGAATTCGGCAGCAATTCCTACTCCTGTGTCGCTCACCCGAATTTGCACGCTAGATTCAATGCGCTCCAATTGCACATCAATTCTTCCCCCTTTGGGTGTAAACTTAACGGCATTAGAGAGCAAATTCCATACAACTTGTTGCAAGCGGTTGCCATCACCCACAACTACCCCTACTTCCGGGTCGAATTTACAGTTGATGCTAATCTCTTTGGCTTGGGCTGCTGGGTACACAGTATCGATTGCTGCTTCTACAAGTGGTACAAGTTTTACCCGATGAATATTTAGATGGAGTGTGCCTCTAATAATCCGCGAGACATCTAAGACATCTTCGATTAGTTGAGCTAGGGATTTAGTGTTACGCTCGATTGTCTCTAGTGCCCGCGCAGTAGTCGTTTCATCAAACTTGCGATTCCTAAGTAGCTGTGCCCAGCCCAATACGGCGTTTAAGGGTGTGCGGAGTTCGTGGGAGAGTGTGGCGAGAAATTCATCTTTCATCCGATTTGCAGCTTCGGCATCGGCGCGTGCTGTCTGTTCGCGCTTCAGCAATTGTTCGCGTTCTTGCTCTGCTTGCTTGCGATCGGTAATATCAATCATGAATCCATGTAATAGTTGCGGCCCATTCTCATCCCGCACCACATTAACAATGTCATACAACCAGACGACTCTGCCATCAGCCGCCAACATTCTGTATTCAAATTCGTAATTATTCAATGATAAAGAAGATTCTTGGCAATACTGGATAGCCCACTTTCGATCTTCTGAATGCATGTATTTTTCCCAGAAATTATCGGTATACCAGTCTGACAAAGGATAACCAAGAATATCAACGGTTTGCGGCCCTACATAAGTAAAATTTCCGGTAGTAGCATTTACCTCCCAAGGAATCACACGGACTTTTTCTGTGAGTGTCCTTAAGCGTTTATCGCTCTGTTTGAGAGCTGCTTCTGCTAACTTATGAAGTGTAATATCTGTAATTAGGGCAACAAATCCTTCAACTTTTCCTTGCTGACTGAACTGGGGAACGTAACTGACATTCAGATAATGGTTTGTGCCATTTTTATCGGGTACTTGGGTTTCGTAAGTTACTTGTTCTCCTGAAAGTACCGTTTCTATATAAGGAAGAATTGACTGATAAACAGATTCTCCGACAATTTCTCTAATGTGTTTACCATAAATTTCTGAAGCAGGAATTTCATACCAGTCTTCATATCCTTTATTATTAAAGCGATAACACTGTTCGTTATCAACATAGGAAATTTGGACAGGTACAGCATTTGTAATCAGGCGAAGTTGATCTTCTTGTTGACGCAGTGCTGCTTCTACTTGCTTGCGTTCGCTTAAATTAACTACAAAACAGATAACTTCCTCTGGATTATTTTCTAACAAAGCGCAACCTAACAGGATGGGAACGCGGCTGGCATCTTTGCGGATGTATTCGTTCTCAAAAGGCTGACACACGCCTTTGGTTTTGAGTTCTGCAATCGCACTGTTGTTAGCTTCAATATATTCTGGTGGTATCATGTCGCGCCATCGAAGTCCTGCTAGCAAATCCTCTTGCGAATAACCTACCATTGCTAAAAAGGCATCGTTAGCTTCTGCGATCGCCCCGTCCATATTGGCTACAATTACCCCAATGATGTTGGAATCTACCAACCTTCTAAATTTTGCCTCGCTCACCTGTAGTTTCTGCAAACTTATTTGAAGATGTTGTTTAGCAGTGCGTAACTCTGAGGTGAGCAAGCTTATGAGTATTGTTACCAGCATAAACAAGCCTAACCGCACTATGCTCTCTAGATTCTTAACAAAGAGCAAAAACACTGGCTCTAAGAAAAAGAAGGTAACGACTAAAGTAGACAAAGCAGTACCTAGTAACCCTGCTTTCATACCGCCATACCAGGCACTAACCGCCACGGCAGGAAAAAATAGCAGAAAAATAGTTGGTTTCAGTAGTGGCTGTAGCAATAGTGTTAGTTGCAATGCGCTACCAACAGCTAATAATGTCACAGCATAGGGCGCTAGAAGGGAACATATTCCTTTCAATGTGGCTTCTCCTTTTATGCAGCTAGCTAAAGGATTATTCCCAAAATCAGCTTGATAATGCGTTAGCGTAACCTGCACTTCGGCATAGTTCAGATATTTCCTCACCAGGCACTCAGTGACCATTGTAGACATCGCTCAACATTTATTATGCATTGAAAAAATACACATCGAAACAGTTAATTGGTATGAATCTATCTAAGGTAGTAAAACTTAGTTTTAGCAAATATACAATAACCTAATAATGGTCGTTCTAATGATATATATTTATTTTTAATTCTCTATCAAAAAGCATAGATATATTAAATCTTTAGATTAATTCCTCTTAGGATATAAATCATCATTTCTCCTTTGCCTTTAACCTGAATTAAACTCAATACGCTTGGGTTAAATTTTTATGACTGTAGATGCAAACTGGCTTGACGCAGGCTACTGCCTTCTCTGCAAGAAGCTTCTCTTTCAGAGACGCTAATGCGAATGCCAACGTGTAGTGTCTCGTTAGAGAAGGAGGCAAAGAAATGCTTAACTCAACTGTATTGGAATTAAACTTCATTTTTCTAATAAGTATTTATCCTTTAAAAGCTAATAACGGCAAAGTTATTGTTGGTTTTTCGATGTGACATTCCGTGATTAATGAGCGCATCTAGTTGGGTTTTCTTAGAGTTAGTTGGATGAATCATGCACTTTTTGCGTTATTAGTAATCAATAGACTAGGAAATAGGGCATAGCGAAATGAATGCCCAATCCCCAATGCCCAATCTCCAATCCCCGAAATGGCTCGTACTCCTACATTAAGTTTTGATCGTGGTACATTAATTTTGCATCCACCACCACGCGGTAAAGGTTGGATGGATTATGCTACATGGGATGATAGAGTTGAAAAATTCCGCATTCCCGCAATTAGATATCGATCGCTAGTGGAAGTACTACAAGCGGAAGATGTGAATTTTATCGATGAGGCAAAGCAATTTTATCCTGTAGATTTAGTTCCTAGTCTGGAAATGGAACCCTATCCCCACCAAACTGAGGCGCTAGCAGCTTGGAAACTGGCGGGTAGACAAGGAGTTGTTGTGCTTCCCACGGCGGCGGGAAAGACTTATTTGGCGCAAATGGCGATGCAGTCAACGCCGCGCACGACGCTAATTGTCGTACCAACTTTGGATTTAATGCATCAGTGGTATGCACACTTAGTAGCGGCTTTCCCTGATGCTGATGTGGGATTGCTGGGTGGTGGTTCGCGGGATAGAACGGCAATTCTCGTTGCAACTTATGATAGTGCAGCAATTCACGCTGAGACGTTGGGAAATCAATATGGTTTGATTGTTTTTGATGAATGTCATCATTTACCCACAGATTTTAATCGAGTGATTGCTGAATATGCGATCGCACCTTATCGTCTTGGACTCTCCGCGACACCAGAACGCACCGATGGTAAACACGCTGATTTAAATATTCTCATTGGAGAAGAAGTATATCGCAAACGCGCCGAAGATTTGGCGGGGAAGGCGTTAGCAGAACATGAAATTGTTCAAATTAAGGTAAAGTTATCGCAACTTGAGCGGGAAAGATACAACCAGTTAATTCAAACCCGCAATGACTTTTTAAAGCAATCGAAGATTTCTTTGGGGAGTCTGCAAGGTTGGCAAATGTTCGTGCAAATGAGTGCTAGATCGCAATCTGGACGTAGGGCAATGTTAGCGCATCGAGAAGCGAAAGATATCGCCTTGGGTACTGATGGAAAGTTGCGAATTTTGATTGATTTATTGGCAGAACATTATCCGGCAAGAATTTTGATTTTTACTGCTGATAATACAACGGTTTATCGCATTTCTCAAGAGTTGCTAATTCCGGCAATTACTCATCAAACTCCTGTAAAAGAACGCCATGAGATATTAACCAAGTTTCGAGAGGGTAAATATAATACTTTGGTTGCTTCTCATGTGTTGAATGAAGGGGTTGATGTACCTGCGGCAACTGTTGCGATTATTTTATCGGGAACAGGTTCGGCTAGGGAGTATACTCAGCGATTGGGTAGGGTTTTACGGAAGGGGAATATTGAGAATAAGCAGGCGATTTTGTATGAAGTGGTGGCGGAGGATACGAGTGAGGAGGGAACTTCGGCTAGGCGGAGAGGGGAGAGGATAAGGGGACAAGGGGACAAGGAGACAAGGGGACAAGGGGAGAAGAAAGGAAATTTGCAGGTTGTGTATGGAAGTGGGAAGGAACGGAGTTTGAAGGCTGCGGAACAGTTAGAAATTAATTATTCAGTCCAAAATCCAAAATCTAAAATCCAAAATTCAGCAGATGTTACCGACAGATTTACTGATGCATCGCCAAAACGGAGAGGAGATCATTCCGAAGAGACTGAAGATTGATCAGAAAACTTCGGAGTTGGCGATTGAGTTAATTAATTATTTTCAATCAGCAGTGGGGAAGACTCAAGGTGTGCTTGAACGACAATTGACTGATTTTGAAGGAGATTCTACAGATTATCGCGTGAAGCGAGGGTTAGCTTATATTCTCAAAAGTAGTTTTTGTACTTTTGAGGTGGTTAGTCCTTTGGAACCACAAATGTTAAGAGAACGGGTGTTTTCGTTGGCTGCAAAATCGGTTTCTAGTCGGGAATCTACACAAGTTACTTTGAGTAAAGTTGCTGATGAGTTAACTCAAGAACTTGAGCGCGAGGTTTTATTAGAACAGGTTCGGAATGGACTCTATGCTGATTTATCTGAAAATAAAATTTTGACAGTGTTTGATGCACCAACAGCGCCAGATGTATTAAATCGATATAATTTATCTCAGGTGCAGGGTGTATTTTATAAAGCTAGTCAATTGGTGTTAAATGCTCATCGGAATGTTCCGGGTGAATATAAGCTGTTATTTCGCTATTTAAAGTTGTTTCAATTGATGGCTTATATTGAGGGCGATGCTGACCACGGGTTTACAATTACTATTGATGGGCCGACGAGTTTGTTTAATCCTAGTACACGATATGGGTTAGCGATCGCTAAACTTATTCCGGCTTTACTTCACGTTACTAAATGGAGTCTCTCGTCGATTCTCCAAACCCGCGATGCTTATACAAATACTTGGAAAACTGGACGTTTTACTCTCAATTCTGAATGTGGTTTGGTATCTCACTATCCCCCAGGTAAGCCCTACGATAGTATGCTAGAGGCATCCTTTGCTGATAAATGGGATGCGTTAAAAAGTGGTTGGGCGTTAGAGCGAGAAGTTGATTTAATACCAATTCCCGGTAGTGTGATGATTCCCGATTTTCGCTTAGTTCATGCTGATGGACGCACATTCTTATTAGAAATTGTTGGTTATTGGCGGCCAGAATATTTACAAAAGAAGTTTTCTCAGGTGCGACGGGCTGGACGTGATGACTTAATTTTAGCAATTTCCGAGCGACTTAATTTAGAAAAAGCGGGAGTAAAATTAAACGATGTCCCCGCCAGAATTGTTTGGTTTAAAGATAAGTTATTACCGAAAGCTGTTTTAGCTGTAATGGATTGATTAAGGATAAATGAGATGAAAAGTATAGAAACAATTGCCACAGTTACAAAAGATGGTAAGATTACAGCGCAGTTACCATTGGATATTCCAGAGGGTGAACATCAGGTGGTAATAGTAATTGATGAAAAGCCTTTGGCAGAGAAAGCAGAGAGCAAGGGAAAACGTCCTCCTCTAAACTTCCCTGTGCATAATTATGGCCCTTGGCCTGAAAACCTTTCTTTAAGACGTGAGGATATGTATGGTGATTGGGGGCGGTAATCCTGTTTTTCTAGACACAAATATCCTGGTGTACGCTAGTCAGATTCAGTCTCCATTTCACCAAGCTGCTATAGAGGCTATTCAAGATTTTTATGATGCAGGGGTTGACTTGTGGATTAGCCGACAAGTGTTGCGGGAATATTTGGCTACCCTTACTCGTCCGCAACAGTTTGTCAACTCACTACCTATTGCAATAGTAATTCAGGATCTCCGCTATTTCTATAACCGATTTCGGGTGGCCGAAGATAGTTCTCAAGTGACAGAAAGGTTACTGACACTCATGGAGGAAGTTCCTAGCGGTGGTAAGCAAGTTCATGATGCAAATATTGTTGCCACGATGTTAGTTTATGGCATTTCTCAGTTATTTACTCACAACACAAGTGATTTTGCAAGATTATTCTGGGTTAATTACTGTCTTGCCATTACAAGGTTAGATTGCTTGTTGTTATTACTCGTGAAAATTTACTTCACGTTACGAAATGCAGTTTTTCGGTGATTGTGCAATCCTACTAATTAATCCCAAACACTTCTGCGTTCCCAATATTCAGCAACTCTTTTTTCCCACTGCTCCCAGTAATCTTTAATGACTACTGATTCAAACCAAAATATCTCTGCTGGCATTTCTGGAATTGCTATTACCAAGAGAGCGTGGTTTAGCTGAATACCATAATCTCGATAATACTCGTTAGCTGCTCCGATGTACGCGGTAAGTTGCAGTGGATGTTCATATAAATGCTCAACTGAACCTTTGGGCTTGTCTGCTGTTTTCCACTCACAAATACAGGGTATACCTTGATAACTGGCAATACAATCAACTTTGCCAGAATAGCTCAAATCATGATGAAAAACAGAGCCTTCCACCAGTCTAATTGTGTCGATTTGTTCTAAAACTGGCTTGATACTCTCCCAATAAGGGCGACTTGCTTCGGGACAAACAGGGTTTTGTCCAAGAAGGTAGCGCTCAATTTGTTTGTGTGTTTGGGTTCCCCGACGGCTAGCAGTGGTAGTAATGCGGCTAGCTTCTTCTGTACCAACACGCGTTTTCCAGTTTAATAGTCTGTCTCTGTCTGCTTGTGATTTGGTGGCATTAAGTATTGTAGTCACGCTGGGAAAGCGGTTTCCCTTGGCATCTACATAATATTGTTTACCATTTTCTCTTTTGGCTGTGGCATTAATTCGAGGTAGCAGTTGGGTATCATGCATTAGTTGGTGTTTTGACTTTAATCTCGATCGCCTCCCCTCAAATCCAGAATAGACTACATGAGGATACAAATTTACAGGTTTTGTGCAAAGCGTACCATGCTAAAACTTGAAGGAGCGATCGCCTAGACTAAAATTCATATTCAATAAGTAAAAATGCCTGATTACTTCTTTAAAAGCAGCTTTTCCTTTCTCAAAAGCAGCTTTTAATGTCACATTTTAGTGTTTTCCACAAGCAAAAGCAGCTTTTACTTCTTCAAAAGCAGGTTTTAATGTCGCATTTTAGTGTTTTCCACAAATAAAAGCAGCTTTTGCTTCTTCAAAAGCAGGTTTTAATATCACATTTGAGTGTTTTCCACACCCAAAAGCAGCTTTTGCTTTCTCATTTTGGTGTTTTCCGCAAGCAAAAGCTGCTTTTACTTTCTTAAACCCCAGTTTGCTTACTTATTAGAGTAATTTACGCATTCATTTTGGTATATGATTGAGCCGAAATCTGGCTTAGGCGTAGCCCGTCAGAGACATCGCTTTAGTTTAGAGTATAAAACGACAAGCGATCGCTGTTGTCGTCAGACATCGCTTCTGAGCAAATCTTAAAGGCTATTCCATTCTTCTAGCGTGATTTCCCGCTCTAGAATAACCTCAATTTCCCGAATCATCAGCCGCAATTGTGGTACAGAATACTCATCATTAGAGGGAATAGTTAGACGATGTTGCCCATAAACCATAAACTGATGTCTTGTTCCAGAATAAGGCCCTTCAAACCCAATACGTCGTAACTTCTTCACAAAATCCCGACGCCTACAAGGTATCCATCGGCTCAAGAGTCGGCTCCTTGTTGAGGTCAATATTATCAATTATTGGTAAAGAATGTCCCAGCTTTAACCCAAGCAAAATCCAGTCTTCCAGTGTTGAACGTAATTCATCCTCACACTCGCGCAAAGTCGATGCAAAGGCTATCAATCCTTTGCAAACAGGAATTCGACCTACAAATGTACCATCTTCTAACTTGTCATAAATTGCCTGGGCGATCGCTCGGTCAACATAGTCGCTCAGAATAAACTTTATGGTCATGAAATATTGCGTTGTGCTACCAGCTTAATCTTACGTTAAAATAATCGTTCAACACAATTATTTTTATTTAAAATCTCACTTTTATTCAGATATTGTTGAAAATATAAACGATATAATTCACACGCAACAGTACTGCGTAGGCGTAGCTCGTCGTAGACATCGCTTTCTAAATTAATTAGCCCCATACTCTGCAATTTATATGCCAATGCTGGCTCTAATTCCACATAATTTATAGCGTTAATTACTTCATAAAAAGCATTTTGCAATTCCGGCTCATCTTGTAGCACTAACACAAATTGCTTTAAATACTCGTGATAAATTCCTGCTTCTGTGGGTGCTTGTTGCAATAGCTGTTCTAAATCCCCTTCTAGTCCTCCTTTACCCACAAGATGATAAAAAGCTAATCGCAGCAAATAAGGATATCCTCCCACCATTGTCATCAAACTCTCGACATTTTTACCATCTGTCCAATCCAAGCCGTGACGTAATGCTAAATCCAACACCTGCTCTTTTGTAAAGGGAGATAAGTTAATCGGGAAACCAATATTAAATGATGATTGAGTCAGTTTTATCAGAGCAAGAATTTCCGTAGAATAAACTAGAACTAGACGCAGTTTTTGCCAAACTTCTACATCTTTGGCTTGTTCATACCACGATCGCAGCAATAATAACAATTCTTCAACAATTTCTGGATGCTCAAACACCCAGTCCACCTCATCCAATATAAAAACAAGAGGACTTTCCAGCGCAGACAGTAAACACTCTTGGAAATAGATAAAGCAACTGATGCTATCTATATTTTCATTCCAGTAATCATTGAGTTTTGGTTCTAGCTGTAACTCCCGACTGATGTTTGTACAGAACCAGCGCAAAAATGTATCCAAACTGGCAAATACTGCTTTCTCTGCTTGCTGAAAATCTAGCATCACGGTACGAAAGCCTTGATTGTTCGCGCGTGTAAGTAACCGCAAAATCAGAGAGCTTTTCCCCATCTTCTTGGGTGCTTTGATGCAGATGAGACTTCCAGGTTTAGCCATTTCTGCATAGGCGAGTTCCTCAATTGGCGGTCGAGGGATGTAAAATCTGGAATTAAGAGATACTAGGCCACTAGGAAATTCTAAGGATATAGCCGTGGCTGCTTTGTTGAATTCTTTAACTAATTGCTGATGTGCTTTGCTAAGACGATGATTTTCTACAGTCTGGCGAAAGTTTGATTTATTTATAGGTTCTTTACAAAAAGCACTCAGTAATTGCCATAAATGAGCAGCAATTTTCCTGACATGTTCTTCATCGTAGTCAGCTTCACAGGCTATATTCGTGTAGGTTTTTCCTTCCCACGAAGAACGCAATATAATCTCTTGGAGTGTCGTTAAATCGGTTGCTTGACTGGCTTTTAGTAGCAAAACTACTTCATCTATAGTCATTACTGATTGGCTCTAAAGCATGAAATTTTCTCACACCATTCTTCTTTGCAACTCAATGTAGTCTGCTTTGTCTGGATAGCAGCCAGTCGTTTTCCAAAAAGCTACAAACAAGACTTGACAATTTTTTGTATCCTAAAACATTTGACATGACTTCAGCAGAGAATTTTTTTTACAAATTTCTTCAAGTTTTTAGGTAATTATATGTGATTTTAACTACTTTTTTTAGACATATCTTAGAATGTAGATGCACACAATAGAGCTATTTTTTTCTAAAAAATCGCAACTGCGATCGCATTACCTTTTCTAAATTCCATCCAAATTGATATGGGCAGTAACAGCCTAATCAATTAAATAGACGATTTTATCCATAACTGGATCGTCAGGGTGTTAAGACAGCGTAGAGAGAGCTACAGGAATCTTCCTCATCGTACCAGCAGCTATGCATATCGAAAAACCCGCTACCCATGAACCGGAAGCTCTATCAGTACAAGATTCCCAGAGTTTCCCAGAATCAAAAGACTTATCTCAAGAGAATTTAGATACTTGTCAATGCTCACAAGCGGCCTTACAAATGGCATTAATAGCCAGTGGCTTGGGGTTGTGGGATTGGAATTTAGTAACTAACAAAACTTATTATGATCCTCACTGGAAAGGCATCCTGGGTTATAGAGTAGACGAAATCGACAATGAGCATAAATCCTTTGAGAAACTTGTACATCCACAGGATTTACCGAAAATTCGCCAGGTATTGCACGATTATCTTCAAGGATGCACACCTGTGTTTGAAGTCGAATTGCGAATGTTGACCAAATCCGGGGAGTGGAAGTGGATTTTGACTTGTGGGAAAGTATTTCAGTGGGATGAATCCGGAAAGCCAATACGAATGGCGGGGACGCACAAGGATATTACTCAAGATAAAGCGATGTCTACGACGGGCTGCGCCTACGCTACTCAACAATACCAACTATTTGAACAACTCCAATCTACCGAAGACCAAGTTAGGGAAAAATCACAGCAGTTAGAAACGACCCTCGAAGAACTCAAATATACCCAAAATCAGTTATTACAGAACCAGAAAATGGCTAATCTCGGTCAACTGGTGGCGGATATGACTAACGAAATTAACAACCCCGTTAGCTTCATCTACGGTAATCTCCATCCTGCGAGTCAATATGCTGAAGACTTAATCAGAATTATTGAACTTTACCAACATCACTATCCCACACCGATACCAGTTATAGCCTTACAGCTGCAACGCCTCGACCTTGGTTTCGTGAAGAAAGATTTTTTGAAATTGCTGTGGTCAATGCGAGCCGGATCTGAGCGCGTTAAAGAAATTGTTTTCGCCTTGCAGAATTTTTCAAGCTCTGACGAAGGTCAAACAAAAAAGGTTGACCTGCATAAAGGACTTGATAGTGTTCTGAGGATTTTGCAGCATCGTTTGAAAGAAAAGCCTGATAGAGTCGGGATTGAAGTAATTAAAAACTTTGGGGAATTACCTTTAATCGAGTGTTACCCTGGTGAACTAAATCAGGTATTTATGAACATCTTGACTAATGCCATTGATGCTTTAGAAGAAAGGATGAAACATGATTATTCCTTTACTCCGAAAATTTTTATTCATACAGAAATTGCTAGTAGCCATTTATCATTAATTAAGAGTAATGAAGTTTGGGGAAATGATAAACTACTAGGAAAAAAACACAAAATTATAATTCGCATTTCTGACAATGGTCAAGGCATACTTCCTCATATCAAACGACATATATTTGAACCATTTTTTACAACTAAACCAGTAGGTAGTCAAGGGCTAGGACTATCAATTAGTCGAGAAATTATAGTTGAAAAACATCAAGGTAAACTTAAGTGTAATTCTCAATTAGGTCAAGGCACAGAGTTGGTGATTGAGATGAATACAACAGCAAGACAGTACACGGCTATTAGAAAACATGCCAGTTTTTAAATAATTAACCTTAGGCACGAAGTGTTATTTTTTGCAAGCTTAACTGATCTGTATTGTCTTTTTTACACCTATACAGCACAAGCCATGAGTACACTTCCTACAATAATTACTGCGTAGGCGTAGCCTGCCGTAGGCATCGCAGTAATTATCGGCGTATACTACTGAAATGGTTGAACCCATGAAAAACCTTCAGCCATTGGTGAGCATAGATAATAGACTTCTTGCATAAGTCGGGAAAAGGGGAAGGGGAAAAAGTTCTGTATCGTCCTTTTCCCCTTTAACCTTTACCCTTTTCCCCAAGAGTGCAAAAAGCACTTTTGCCAAGAGGTCTAATGACTAAACCAATGGTTACTAGTACGACTGCTAATCCCACGCTGAATGCACATACCAAGATTAAACCGTATGCAGTTTGGTGAAGTGCGATTGCGCTCAACAATAATACCAGTGCTGACGGGCAAGGAACTAGACCACCAGCGATTCCCAGAGTTAAAAGAGACTGTAACGTAACTTGAGAATTTCCAGAATGGTGGCGATCGTTGTGAGTATGATGATGATGGTTGTGTTCGGGGTTGAGATAGCGATCGCCGCTAGAGCTACACTGGATAGAATATCTTTGATCATAGGCACTAAAACAGGGTACAGCATCTTAGCAACGCTACCCAATAGCCCATCGTAGATATCGCCCAATTTTGAAAATTTAACTTAGAACAACCTTAGCCACACTTAAACTGACATTTAAAACAGCAGATGGTAAACCATTAATGTCAGAATACTGAGTCAGAGGATGGGAAAATAAAGGTGAGTAATGTCCACCCCCAAGTTTACTGGACTATATTACTCAAGACAGATAAACAACAAATTTTATCAGTCAAAATCTATGACTTCAACCCCCTCTCAAACTCGAAAGCCACCCACTCAAGCAATAGGAGCTAAAATTTTCCACTGGTGTAACATCATTAGTCTATTTATCATGCTCACCAGTGGACTACAAATTTACAACGCTAACCCGGTTTTTGGTGGACGCGCAGGTTTGCACATTCCGCCAATATTTACATTAGGAGGTTGGCTAGCAGGAGGTAGACACTGGCATTTTGCAGCAATGTGGCTATTTTCACTGAATCTCCTGTGGTATGGAATTTACATTTTAATTACTCGGCGCTGGCGACACCGATTTGTAGGTGCTAATGACCTCAGAGCATTACAAAAAAGTCAAAATTCTAAACGTCTAATTTATGCTTGGCATCGGATTGCGTATACAGCAATTATTCCTATTTTGTTGTTGGCATTATTTACAGGAATAGGAATGTATAAACCTGCTCAATTTTACTGGATTGTGGATTTCTTTGGCAGTTGGCAAGCATTGCGGATTATTCACTTTGCTTCAGTGCCGATGGTTATCTTCTTTGTAATAATTCACTATCTATTAGGACGGAAAGCTGGTGGTACTGAATTAACAGAATCAATGTTTTCGTAAACGAACTTTTTTACTAAAAAAATGAACTTTTTTGATAAATTGAATCGTAATATCTTACAAAATCAAAGCTTACTATTTGTAGGACTTGATCCAAATCTAGAGATGATGCCTGTGCGTTATGAATCTGAAGAACTCATCACTGGTTTGGAGAAGTGGTTGCAATTCATTATTGCAGAAACTTCTGATTATGTTTGTGCTTATAAACCAACACTTGGCTTTTACGAAGCATTAGGTATCCCCGGTTTAGAATTGCTGTATAAAACTTTAGCAGCTATTCCACCCCATATTCCAGTCATTTTAGATGCAAAACATAGTGACTTAAATACTAGTACCATTTTTGCCCAAACTGTGTTTACAGAATGGCAGGTGGATGCAATCACTCTCAGTCCTTATACAGGACAAGATCATGTAGCACCTTTTTTGGTCTACCCTGATAAAGCCGTGTTTATTTTATGCTGTACCTCTAATTCAGGTGCAGAAGCTTTACAGCAATATCCGACAAACGAATCGCCCCTTTATTTACAGGTGGTAAAAGAATCAAAAACCTGGGGAACTCCAGAACAATTGGGTTTGGAAGTGGGAACTACAAATCCTGAGATTTTAGCACTTATTCGAGCGATCGCGCCTGAACGAATTATTATGGCGCGTAGCATCTGGGCAGAAGGCGCAAACTTGAAGCAGATTTTAGAAGCGGGTTTGAATACTAACGGTGATGGTTTATTGATTCCTGTTCCTCAAGATATGCTGGGAAACACCCAACTATCTGAGGAAATCCAGTCTCTACGCGCAGAAATTAATCAAATCAAAACTGAGATTATCTATGAAAATTCCACATGTTCTGTGTGGTTTCCTGATGTTTGTTTCCTAAATCAGCATCCCTACCAAGATTTGATTTTACAACTTTATGATATTGACTGCATTATGTTTGGTAGTTTTGTCCAAGCATCAGGAGCTATATTTCCTTATTACATCGACTTACGCAAAATTATTTCCAATCCCCAAGTTTTTAATCAAGTTCTCACTGCATATCAGGATATTTTGAAGGATCTCATTTTTGATAGATTAGCAGGTATTCCCTATGGTTCCTTACCTACTGCGACTGGTTTAGCTTTGCGCCTTAATTGCCCAATGATTTTCCCTCGAAAAGAGGTGAAGGCACATGGAACTCGGAGAGTAATTGAGGGTAACTTTCATCCTGGTGAAACAGTTGTAGTTGTTGACGATATTCTCATCAGTGGTAAAAGTGTTATGGAAGGGGCAGGAAAGTTAGAATCAGCAGGATTAAATGTTAATGATATTGTGGTATTTATCGACCATGAACAAGGAGTGAAAGATAGATTACAGCAAAATGGTTATCGCAGTCATGCGGTTTTAACTATTTCGGAAATTACTAATACTCTGTATCAAGCAGGCCGAATCAATGAGGAGCAATTTTTAGCTTTTGCTGAAAGTTCGTGATTGGAAGAATGGGGAGTGGGGAGTAGGGGGAGATTTTTCTTATGTACTTACCCTTGGTTGTATTTTGCACCTGCCTACTTTCTCACCAGAGAAGAAATTATCTGACTAATAGCACAAGTCCACGCTTAGTGGACTATAAATCAATACGGTTCAGTTAAGGCTAAAACTCTTTGTCAAACTCAATTTTTTTAACGTAGACGCTTCTCTACGAGACGCTACGCGAACGGCTTGCCGCAGGCTACCGCCAAGGACGCCAAGGACGCAGAGAGAAGAAAGAAATGCTTAACTCAACTGTATTGGACTATAAACCCTACACAGTCTTTTTTAGAAGACTTTAAAAATCAGCCTCATAATTCATGCTGAGGCGGTTGTTGGGACTGGTGCAAGTTCTGAGTCTTGAACATATTTAATTACTCGGTTCAATCTAATAACTGAAATAATTGGGATTTTTAAATTAATTATGAATTTTCCACTGAATCAACTGCTTAGATGGTTAATTTTTACGCTGTTATTTCCTCTAGTGTTTCTCAATGGTTGGCTAGCATTTTTGCTGGTTAAAAATTTTCAACCTGTTGTAACAATTCTTGTTTTGGCTACTTTGCTTGCATTCATTTTGAACTATCCTGTTACCATTCTCCAAAAACGAGGAGTGAAACGTGGCTATGCAGTAGCATTAGTTTTTATCTCAGCATTGATAATTATCGTTGCTCTGGGTATAACTTTAATTCCCATTGTTTTAGAGCAATTTAATGAGATGGTGAAAGTTTTTCCCCAATGGATTGATTCTAGTAAAGAAAAACTTCATATTTTAAATGATTGGTTTTTTAGGCACAAAGTAAATGTGAATTTAAGTCAGTTATTGAGCCGATTAACTGAGCAATTACCCAATGAATTAGAGTTTCTTTCAGATAAACTTTTAAGTATTCTCATAGATACGATTGATAGTATTTCTGAGGCATTAATCACAATAGTATTGACTTTCTATCTGTTGTTAGATGGCCCAAGGATTTGGGAGATGATATTTAAAAAACTACCCGGAAGTTTTGCTCAGAAGGTAAGTCAATCTATTCAACAAAACTTTCAAAATTACTTGGTTGGTCAGGGAAGTTTGGCTTTGCTTATGGGAGTTTCATTAACATTATTATTTTTAGCTTTTCAAGTGCAGTTTGCTTTACTTTTTGGTTTGGGGGTTGGGCTTTTGAGTTTAATTCCCTTTGGCGATGTCGTGAGTCTTGTTGTAATAACTTTAATAATAGCTACACATGACTTTTGGCTAGCAGTGAAGATTTTTGCAGTAGCTGTTGTCATTGACCAGTTAATTGATCAGGCGATCGCACCACGACTTTTAGGCAAGTTTACTGGTATTAGACCAATATGGGTATTAATTGCTTTGCTTGTAGGAACCAATGTTGGTGGAGTCTTGGGTTTGCTAATCGCGGTACCTGTAGCTGGTTTTATCAAAGATATAGCAGATACTTTTTCTAAATCTGCTGATTCCAATAATGTAGTTAAAAGTGAAGCAGCATCAGAATTGTTAACAGAAGAATCAATATCGCCATGAGTTGTTGATTTGTGGAGAATATAAAGCGCACAGCTAGCTCTCTGCCTACTGCATTCAAAATAAAATTGCATAAAAAAAGCCCCCAGTATTTCTACTAGGGGTGAAAGATATAATACCATTTCACTTGATGTTTGTCGGAGATGCCCCTGCGATCGCCTCTACTTAGATGAGAGGCTAGCGTATTCCTCAAATATTACAGCAAAAAGCGACCAGGTATAAAATTAGCCAACATTTGCCAAGAGCAATTCTCGTTTTTCTGATTTTCGTACTCTTACTTGAGAGTCATCATCAACATCAACAATCGCTGTATCGCCATCTGTAATTTCACCAGACAGCATTGCTTCGGCGAGAGAATCTTCTAGGAGGCGCATAATTGCCCGGCGTAATGGTCTAGCACCATAACTAGGGTTGTAGCCTTCTTGTACTACACGGTCTTTGAAGCGATCGCTAACTTCTAAGATAATTCCTTTTTCTGTCAAGCGCTTAGAAACATCACGAAGCATAATCTCAGCGATTTGCTTCACTTCATCCTTGGAAAGCTGAGTGAAGACGATGATTTCATCAAGACGGTTCAGGAACTCAGGACGGAAGTAAGCTTTCAATTCCTCGTTTACCAAGGTGCGGATACGGTTATAACTAGCGTCGGCTTGAGTGTCGAAGTCAAAGCCTAAACCACTACCGCCTTTTTCAATCACCTTGGAACCGATGTTAGAAGTCAAAATGATCAGGGTATTCTTGAAGTCCACTTTCCGACCTTTGGCATCGGTAAGATGACCGTCATCTAAGAGTTGCAGCAACATATTGAATACATCGGGGTGTGCTTTTTCGATTTCGTCGAATAGCAGCACTGTGTATGGTTTGCGCCGCACGGCTTCTGTAAGCTGTCCACCTTCGTCGTATCCGACATAACCAGGAGGCGAACCAATTAACTTGGCGACGGTGTGGCTTTCCATGTATTCGGACATATCTAGGCGAATCATGGAGTCTTCCGCACCGAAGAAGTAGGCAGCTAATGCCTTCGCCAATTCTGTTTTACCGACTCCGGTAGGCCCAGAGAAGATAAAGCTAGCAATGGGACGATTGGGATTCTTCAAGCCGACACGGGCGCGACGGATACCACGAGATACAGCCGAGACTGCTTGCTCTTGACCGATTAGCCGTTGATGCAGAGTGTCTTCTAGGTGCAGAAGCAATTCTGACTCAGACTCAGTAAGCTTGTTAACTGGTACGCCAGTCCAAGAGGCAACGATTTGAGCGATATCTTCTTCGTCAACTACAGTAGAGTTGACAGGTTGATCGTTTTGTGCAAATGTTGCTTGCAGTTGTTCTGCGAGTTTTAACTCTTGATCGCGCAGTTGTGTGGCTTTGTCAAAATCTTGGACTCTGACTGCTGCTTCTTTCTCTTTGGTAACGCCAGCGAGTTCACGCTTAAGTTCTTTATTGGGAGAAATTTGAGAGTTCCGCAGACGAACGCGAGAACCAGCTTCATCAATTAAGTCTATTGCCTTATCTGGCAAGAAGCGATCGCTAATGTAGCGGTCTGATAATTCAGCTGCTGCTACAAGTGCCGAATCTAAAATTGTGACTTTGTGGTGCTGTTCGTAAGCGCCGCGCAAGCCGTAAAGAATTTGTACGGTTTCCTCTACTGAGGGTTCGCCAACCATGATTGGTTGGAAACGACGCTCTAGGGCGGCATCGCGCTCGATATGCTTACGATACTCATCGAGGGTAGTTGCGCCAATACACTGGAGTTCACCCCGTGCTAAGGCAGGTTTGAGGATGTTTGCTGCATCCAAACCACCTTCTGTACCACCAGCGCCAACCAAGGTGTGAATTTCGTCAATCACCAAGATGATATTGCCCACAGTGCGGACTTCTTCCACGACTTTTTTGATCCGTTCTTCAAAATCGCCACGGAAGCGAGTTCCAGCTACCAAAGACCCCATATCAAGGCTGATAACTTGCTTGTCTTGCAAACTTTCGGGAACATCCTGGTTGATAATCCGTTGAGCTAGACCTTCTGCGATCGCAGTTTTACCAACTCCTGGTTCTCCAATCAACACTGGGTTATTCTTAGTGCGGCGACCAAGGATCTGGATCGCTCGCTCAATTTCCTTCTGGCGACCAACTACGGGGTCGAGTCTGCCTTCTTGCGCTAATTTGGTCAAATTACGACCAAACTCTTCCATAGTTAGTGGTTGGGTGCGTTTTTGACTACTACTACCACCTGCTAAAGCCGATGCATTTTCACCCAAACGGCGAATTATGGCACTACGGACAGTCTTGAAGTCAACTCCTAGATTTTGCAGTACTTTGGCGGCAACACCTTCACCAGCCTCGGTTAATCCTAAGAGTAAGTGTTCAGTATTAATGTAATTCTGTCCCAGACTATGAGCTTCTTTAAACGATTGCTCGAAGAGGCTTTTTACTTTAGGAGTAAAAGGAATTTCTGGTGGTACAAAGCCAGAACCCCTACCAATAATTTTTTCTACCTCGCGACGTGCATCTTTGAGGGTAACGCCTAATTCGGCCAGCACTTTAGCAGCAACCCCAGTTCCTTCTCCCATCAAACCCAGGAGAATTTGTTCTGTTCCTACAAAGTTGTGTCCCAGGCGACGGGCTTCCTCCTGAGCTAACATAATTACTCTAATGGCTTCGGAAGTGAAGTGTTCAAACATAATGGGTTCTTGCTCCCTCGCTGCTTGGACTTTGGGTGAGATAAAATTCACCCTCATCTAAAGTTTTTTGTATTTTCTTAAGAACAATGTAACTTTATTTAAACTTGAGTGGCAGTGGTGAGAGCCGTAAGACATCAGGTGTACTAGCCGTCTAAGAAGATTTAGGAGTTAGAAGTTAGGAGTTTTCAATTTGACAATTAGCTTGTCAGTGCAGAAGATGATTTTCTTTTGCCTTTTTTGTTCCTCAGCTGTTCTGCTAAACTAAAAACTCAGAATTTAACACTGGCTCAAGACTCCCCTACCGCTAAGACACTCAGGACTCACGATGACCAATGCACCCGCAGGTAAAGACCAACAACATCCTCTTTATAACCGCGATCGCCCCCTTATTGATATTTTACTCTCTCAAGAGGCGACAGACTATAACTTAGCAGAATTAGCTAGGCTGCGAATGCGTTATCAAGGGTTTCCAGGGGCAAGAGATATCCAAAAAGACCTAGATAAAGCTTTGCAGCAGTGGGGTTTGACCGAAGCCGAACTTTATGAGAAAACTCGCCAAATTCACAACCTGGGGGGTATTTACAAAAGTCGCGGTAAGAAAGAGGAACAGGATTGGAATTAGGAATTGGACATTGGGCATTGGGCATTGGGCATTAATTATTCCCTCCTAACTCCTAACTCACCTATTAGTCAGGATGCCTACAAAACCTTACACTGCCCGTTATACCTTAACAAATGGTCACACAGCACCAATGCCACCATTGCCTCAACCATTGGAACTGCACGCGGTAATACACAAGGATCGTGGCGTCCTTTGGCTGCTAAGAGCGTTTCTTCGCCTTCACGAGTTACAGTTTTCTGCTCTTTTCTAATTGTTGCTGTCGGCTTAAATGCAACTCGCAAAATAATATTTTCTCCATTGGAAATTCCCCCTTGAATACCACCAGAACGATTTGTTAGTGTGCGGATTTCACCATTTGGATCAATATAAAATTCGTCGTTATGCTCAATTCCCGTTAGCAGTGTTCCCCCAAAACCGGAACCAATTTCAAAGCCTTTGCTAGCAGGGAGAGACATGACACCTTTGGCGATATCAGCTTCTAATTTATCAAATACTGGTTCGCCCAAACCTTTCGGCACATTTCGCGCTACACATTCTACTACACCGCCTATAGAATCACCTTGTCTACCTATTTGCTCAATTAATTCAATCATGCGATCGCTGCATTCAGCATCGGGACAGCGAACGATATTGCTTTCCACTTGTTCTAAGGTGACAGTATTTGGATCAACTACACCTTCTAAATCTTTGATGCGCTTAACATAAGCGATAACTTCGACATTGGCCACTTGACGAAGAATTTTTTTAGCGATCGCACCTGCTGCTACTCTTCCGATTGTCTCACGCGCTGATGATCTACCACCACCTTGCCAATTACGAATGCCATATTTTGCATCATAAGTTGCATCCGCATGAGAAGGCCGATATTTCTCAGACATCTCGTTGTAGTCTTGGGGGCGAGTGTCTTTGTTCCGCACCAAAATTGTTATAGGCGTTCCCAGAGTTTTGCCTTCAAATACCCCTGATAAAATCTCACAGGTATCCGCTTCTTTGCGAGGCGTTGTAATCTTACTTTGCCCAGGACGCCTTCTATCTAGTTCTACTTGAATTTCTTCTGCCGAAATTTCTAGTTGGGGAGGACAACCATCAATCACAACCCCCACACCGCCGCCGTGAGACTCGCCAAAAGTACTGATGCGAAATAGATGACCAAAAATATTGCCCATGATTTTGAGAAAAAAGGTGAGGCTTATGTATTCTACCTAGAGTTTTTACAAAGTTTGTCTTTGTTTTTTGTATAATTTTTCGCTATTTTTTAGTAATTATCAACAATGTTTCTGAGTTTTTATCTAACTTTACAACAGTATCTGTTACTAACTTAAATTAAAAGCGCCCTCCTTTGCAGGAGAGCGCTTTTTAATTTAGCTAGAGCTTAGAATTAACCGTTGATAGCAGGAGCGCTCATTGCCACAGGAGCAACATCA
>NZ_JAVRBS010000054.1:0-23668 GCF_034531155.1 Nostoc sp. ChiVER01
AACCGATTAAACATTTATTGATTGGTTCACCAAAAGCCGTCACCAACACAATTCATTTGTTGCAAATTCTCGGCTATGCCAACGTTGCTGATTGGATTACCCTACTATCAACAGGTAATCCACATGAAGTCATGAGTATTTTAAGCTGTCAGATTTTGATTCAATAACTCTGTCAAATACGATCTAGTCCCCTCCTCTTTATAAGGGGAGGGTTATGGTGGGGTAAAACTAACACAAAAACTCAGTGAGTAAACTATTTTAGACTTGTGTGTACAGCGTAGCCCTTTATGGAGTATTAAGGTGCAATACAGTTGAGTTAAGCTTTTTTCTCTAAAGAAAAAATATGGCATTCCTCGTATCAATGTAGTTAAGTATGCCTGCGATCGCTATATTATTTTTTTGCGAAGAGCAATTGAATATGCTTTCATCAAAAGATATTGTAATTACCTTAACTATTAATAATCTGTTCCACTGCAACAGAAATATCTGGAAACGCCAGAGGTTGAATTGTTCCCGCAGTGAATGTCAATTTTGTCGCGTACTCTCCATCTAAGATTTCTCGAAACACTACTAGGTGTAGCTTTTTGAGATTGACAACCCAATACTCTAAAATACCTGCTTCTGCGTAGATTTTGCTTTTTCTCTCTAAATCTTTTTCTAAACTGGAGTTAGCATACTCAATTAACCAAAAAATATTTTCTGGATAGGGATGATGCTCTCGATACTCCCGTCCTAAACGTTGGACAATGGCAATATCTGGTTCTGGTTCTGAGTCCTTAGGTAATGTGATAGGCTTGGCATGACGAATTTTGGCGCGTTCAGCCAATAACTTTGCTAGATACTCACCAGATTCATCACTACAATAAGCATGGGGTTCTCCTTCTGGGGACATTTCGACAATTTCTCCCTTAAGTAGTTCAACTTTGCGATCGCTCAAAATGCCAGCATCAATCATGCGGTGATATTCGTCAATCGTCCACTTAGCAAGAATAACAGTCATAACGATTGATTCCTCCCAATGATTCTTGATATTTTCCCATCTTAAAAGTATTTCAAAAGAAGCCGATACAAAAACTCCACTTTCTCAAAGTAAGTGGAGTAATTAACGTTAGACTACGAGTAATGAATCATCGCTAGTCTAATATTTATATTTACACTGCAAAAACTAAATTAATCTAAAGCTTTCTTCAGTTCGTCTTTAATGTTTTCTACAGTGTGAGTAGCTTGGGCTTGGGCTTGCTTTGCTTGTCCTTCAGCTTTATCTTGTGGATTGCCGGTTATTTCACCCACAACTTCTTGAATTTTCCCTTCAATATTTTTTGCAGTAGCTTCTATTCTTTTTTCAGCACTCATAGTTTTTATTTCCAGCTTGTAGTTGATTCAGCTATTACACAAACTAACAGTAGTGTATTATTTTTGACTTCCATCAACCGAAAGAAGAATTTGTTAGATTATGTATCTTAAGATAGATACGGGGTGCGACAGAATACCCACTTTTAAAAATATGAAAATAGGTGTCCAAATCTCAGCTTCTTAAAGAAGCCGGGGATCTAACTTTTCACGAAGGATTTAGGACTGCTATATGCACCTTCATAGAAAATTAGTATAAGTCAAAGCAAATTTTCAACAAAAGGAAAGTAAAGGAGTGACAACAAAACGTCAACAAAATATATGGAAGAGTGAAATTAATGACATCATTCGGGGTGCTTGCGGAGGTTTTTTATTTGGTATACCTTTACTTTATACAATGGAGGTTTGGTGGATTGGATCGTTGGTAAAACCACAACTGATGATGATGGCGATCGCATTCATGTTTATTGTGGTTTACTTGCTGAATCAGACAGAAGGCTTTCGGAAACGCAGAGATAGTTGGGTAACTGCTCAAGCCGCAATGGATACCGTAGAAGCGATCGCGATCGGGCTAGCTTGCTGTGCCTTTGTACTGCTACTATTGCGAGAATTGACGCCAGAAACTTCCTTAAAGGAATCTTTAGGTAAAATCATCTTTGAAAGTGTGCCTTTCACTCTCGGTGTAGCATTAGCCAACCAGCTTTTAGGAGATACTAGAAATGGGAATGCAGAGGCACAAGGAAGCGATCGGGTAAACAGCACAGCCAAGAACAAAGAGGATCAATTACAAGCTACCTTTGCTGATGTCGGTGGAACTTTGATTGGTGCAACCATAATTGCATTTAACATTGCTCCAACAGATGAAATTCCTATGCTTGCAGCCGCAGGTTCACCACCTTGGCAGTTGGCAATGATCGCCACATCTTTGCTGATTTCTTATGGCATTGTATTTCAGGCTGGCTTTTCAGACCAGCAAAAGCGGAAACAGCAAAAGGGAATTTTCCAACGACCATCAAGCGAAACCATTATGTCCTACCTAGTATCATTGCTAGCGAGCGCTTTTATGCTGTGGTTTTTTCAAAAGTTAACTTTTAGCGACCCTTGGACAATGTGGTTAGATCACACCTTGATGCTGGGTTTACCTGCAACTATTGGCGGTGCAGCTGGAAGGTTAGCAATATGACTAAAACAGAACAACCAAAGCGTTCAATTGCAGAGTGGGTAACATTCAGCGTCGCCTCACTTATCCTAGTAATCATTGTAAGCTTGGTGGGCTACACTTGGCTGAACGAAAAGGATCAACCTCCCATCCTTTCTGTTAGCAAAAAACAAACAATTCGGGAAATTAATGGGCAATTTTATGTTCCCTTTGAAGTTGTCAATAGTGGAGGAGACACAGCCGAGTCAGTTCAAGTTATGGCTGAGTTATTAATTAACGGCAAAGTGACAGAAACAGGAGAGCAACAAATCGACTTTTTATCTAGCGGGGAAAGTGAAGAAGGTGCATTTATATTCAGCCAGAACCCGCTCCAAGGTCAGTTAAATCTGCGTGTTGGTAGCTATAAACTGCCCTAATGAAGATTTAAAACCGCAGATATATCTATATTAGACCTCTTGGCAAAAGTGCTTTTTGCACTCTTGGGGAAAAGGGTTCATGTTAAAGGGGAAAAGGACGATACAGAACTTTTTCCCCTTCCCCCCGCCCCTTATCCCCAGAGGGGGCCCCACCTTCCCCTTTTCCCGACTTATGCAAGAAGTCTATTCATCTGATTGTAGGGTGGGCATCTCGCCCGCCCTTAACTTCAAGAAAATCTGGCAGGATTACCCACCCGATACAATTGGATAATTTATTTTTTGGAAATCTTCAAGCTTTAACCTTAGCTTTTGACCAAACGCCGTTTTCATCTTCATCATATTGCTGATGAACAGACTCCCAAGCAGCTTGTTCAGCAGTGAACTCATCATTTTTCTCATTGAAGACAGTATTGTAGCGCTCAATGAATGTGCGTTGAGC
This sequence comes from Nostoc sp. ChiVER01, assembly GCF_034531155.1. Lineage (NCBI taxonomy): Bacteria > Bacillati > Cyanobacteriota > Cyanophyceae > Nostocales > Nostocaceae > Nostoc > Nostoc sp. ChiVER01. Next base: position 3,365 of record NZ_JAVRBS010000054.1, read on the forward strand.
TTCATCAGAAAGATGAGCGCGAACTTCAGGAGACAAGTCTTCTGGGCTGTTGCACTGTCCAGGACAAGGGCGAGCAAAGGTTTTTTCAATTGTGTGAATTTCTTCGCCACCAGCACTTTCGAGCAACAATTGAAATTCGCCAGTGCGATCGCTTGGTACTTCTGCCATCACTAAGAATTCGCCAGCTTGTAAGCGGGTTTGGTAGATCGCCGCTTTATCTTCTGACATTCCCAAAGTAGTTAGAACCGATACTAAACCAGCACCTGCACTACCTGCGATCGCTCCACTAGCAGCCCCCAACAGCACTGCACCAATAGGCCCTGCTGCCACAATTGGGCCGACAAAGGGAATAAATAGTACGCCTACACCAGTGAGCAAGCTGAGAAAGGAACCAAACAAGGAACCAAAAACTGCCCCTGTTCTCAAACCACCCAAAATCACATCTTTTTTACTAATAAAGCCAGCAATTCTAGTTTCGGACTGGAAATTTCTACCCATGACCGAAATATGATCTCTAGGCACACTCCTGTCTAATAAGCGCCGAATGACATCATCAATTTGCTTCTGTTCCTTAAATACAGCAGAGATAGTCCGTTCTGCTTTATATACTTCTGACACTTAAAACCCCCTGTTTGGTTTGTATTATCTTGTTTTTGCAATGAATATGGCGAATAGGTAGATGCAGGCAGATTAATTTCTTCACAGCAGTTAGAAGGAGGATTGATTTCTCCTTCTAACTGGTTTTACACAGAACCATCCTCTTTCAGACGTTGTGAGCTACACACCTACGGGAGTCTTAGCCCCTTCTGCTGGCTGTCTACCATCTGGGCCTAGTGCTTCACCTTCAATGAATGAACGCAGCATCCAAGCTATTTCCTCATGCTGTTCCATCAGTCCAGTCAGAAAGTCAGCAGTTCCCTGATCGTGGAACTGGTCACCAGACTGATCTACATGGTCTCTTAAGTTCCGAATAACTTGCTCGTGATCATTCACTAGATTAGATACCATCCCTGTAGATGTGGGAACACTACCAGCATGTTCCTTGAGGGTAGCAATCTTGAGAAATCCTTCCAATGTGCCAACTGGATAACCGCCCAAAGCACGAATCCGCTCTGCTAAAGCATCAATATTTAGAGTCAGCGTTTGGTAGTGTTCTTCCCAAAGCTGGTGCAAAGAGCGGAACTGAGGCCCAACGACATCCCAGTGATACTTTTTGGTTTTCACCAATAGTAGATAAGCGTCTGCCAAATCTTGATTTAACAGATTAATTACACCTTGACGCTGTTCTTCAGTCAAACCAATGTTTATCGAACGCATTGTTTTCCATCCCTAAGCAAACTTATCTACTAACTTCTCAAATTTCAGACAGATTCCACATCAACCAAAGGTAACATTATGAGCTTAAATTAATTACTAAATTCATAATTATGCCTATGTCTTAATAGGTAGTGTTAAGCCAATATTCTAGTAATTAGCGAACTTTATTGATTTTTTTGCCTACAACAGCAAAATTCACTAAATATAATTATTAATTAAGATATCTTTAATCAAAACTATGCAAACCCAGTTTCGCCATAGATACTCAGAGTGAACATATTTTTATAATTAAATTGTAGTCACCAGGTTAACAATACTAATTAGTAATGGGTGACTGCATTTACGCAATCACCCATTACTACCGAAAGATTACCAAAGCGATTAATTTACTTCTTACCTGTAACTTTCTCCAATGCATTCTTTATATTTTCTTCCACTGAGGTTGCAGCCTGGGAATTATCTGGACGCTTCTGCTGGTTAATATCAGCAGCTCCCTGAACCTCATTAAGTCCTTCGTTGGTCTCTTTTTGAGTCTTTCTCAATCCTATTGGTGGTGCTTTAGCGGCTTCGTCAGTTTTTGCTTGAATGTCAAGCAATTGTGTAGTAGCTTCCTCAGGTTCACTTTGGTAGCTATCGATCGCAAAAGCAGGAAAAGCACTAGATAACAATAGTAAGGCGCAAGTAAAAGCCACAACTAGGAAGCGTACTGGACTTAAGACAGAAGCAATAATTTTCATTTGAAATCCTCAATAACAGCTTTAACAACGCAGAACTTTGACTGAAAATAGTGGCAGATCACATTTTACTTGGTAAAGAGCAATAATAAAAATAGCCAGCTACCCTTCAATCTGAAAGTTTTTTAGAAACGAACCTGACGAAGAAATTGTCTTAGGATTTCTGCATCGAACTAGTTAAGGGATAATAAGCAGAATATCACCTTAATTCTTTAGCAAAATCATTACGTTTTTATATTGACAATCTTCTTTCAAGGTTCCTTGTTTCTACTTGTACTTTGAAAATGCTAATGCCTGCATCAATCTCCAGAATGAAATTTACTATATCTTTAGTTATAATAAAATCAGTCTCCAGGTATATCGACTTATTAATATAGTTTGGTTTCTGCAAGCAAATTGGTAGAAATTGACCTTTTGAGACAAGGATAATCAATGTTTGTTATAAAATGTGAAGCAATCAGCACAGGCGTAGCCCATGTATGCATCATGATATTTCGCTTATACGCTTACAAGTGAGGTTTTGTAAAAATTGCCACTGCGCTTGAGGCAACTTTTACCATTTGCAGACAACCTGAATAACTTTTCAAACATTCCTGTAAGAGTCACCATTGCTAATTTATTTTAAACTTGATAAGTCTGTTTTATTACCTCTTCTATCGAACTTACACGATGGAACATTTCTATTAATTCATGGGATCTTGTTTTTCGCTTCGCTAGCATTACTTTTAACGGCGTTAAATAATGAATATCTGGGTCATCTCCTAAAGCAACTTCGGCTGCTTGCAAGACTTTTGTTGCATTCTCAAAAATATCCTCATTGTCAAACCCTTCTTTTGCAGAAACTTGATGTAACATTGCATCGGGTACAGTTGCTCTACCCAGCAAAGCTTTATCTAACACCAAACCTTTTAATAGTGTTAGCAAAGCTGCATATATATAAAAATCATCACAGCTATCACAAGCCTTAAATTCAATGCGTCCCACCTCCGCCGGAATGCGGGCGATTTTTGTTAAGGAAGGTATGCTATTAATCAATTGTTCCTGTTTTTGAACAAAAACTAGGGCTGCTGGTCTTTTCCCGGTTCTGATAAATGTTCGTACCGATAGCCCATCCCATAAAGTTCCGTTATAAAAAGGGGAACTATAACTAAAAGGGACGATATAAGGACTATAATAAGTTAACTTTCTGCCAATATCAATCACATCTTCAGTAGACAAATTTACCACTGAAATATTCAAATCTGGCCCGTACGATACCATGTGAATATTAGCAGTTTGCTCGTCAGGATAAGCCTGTAGCTCTTTAATTTCGTAATCGTTTAATGGGGGATGAGGTTCAAAAACCGGATTGTATGGATTAAAACTGACTAAAACAGGTGAGAAACCAAAGTTTGCAGTAACTTCACGTAGTAAGTGAAAACTTTCTGATAATTCAGTAATAGCGTCTTGAATATTAGAATGTATAGTCGTTCTAATTTCGATACCTTTTGCATGACAGTCTATCACTTTATCGGAATCTGCAAATCTTTCAAATCCCTCAATGTACCATCTTTTCATCTTAATACCCGCATCCCCTATGCGTAGTTGAGGATAGTCGCTGGGGTATGTAGGTAGCTTTTCAATAATTTGATTGAAATCAGCAAATTTGGTATGGGAAAAATCAGCAAATTTTCCTTCTTTATTTAGAAAAGCGACTTCATGCTCAATGCCAAATAAAAACATCACGTATACCTTTATTGTGTAGGTGCGTAACCATCTGTGGGTGATAATTCCTCATAAATAACAGTTTATCTGAGAAGATTTTGCAGAAGTAGGTTAATCAAATTGGTTAGCGATACCTACAGCAACCTGAAGCGGGTACGTTGTAATCATCTCAGATGATTTAGGATCTACTATAATTGGATATGGTGCCTGAAGCTCACAAACTCTAGCCCAGAGGGAGTTAGTAGTTTTTCTGCAATGATGCTGAGGTGAGTTTTGCTTTTATTCATTAATATCTCCACAACAAAGATTAAATTTTCCTTTTTAGTTTAAATAGAAAAATTATCAAGATTAGCTCAGATGGATTTTACCCCAAGACCGACTATTGGGATTTGAAAACTTCTCTGGTTTATTTCTGAAGGCAGTTACGCCTACGCACTTTCTTAATTATTGTGTATTGCCTCCACTATCTTCCTAGTCGCTGGGTAGGGTAGCTTAGTAGTGACTGAGGAAAGCTTGAGACGTGAGTTTATGACAAGTACCGTTCAATCCCCATACAGCAACGAACAGATTGCCGCTTGGTTGCGTGGACTGCTCACCATTGCTTGGGCAGATGGTAATTTTGATGCCCAAGAACAGGAATTAATTGCCAGCATCACCAAAAATGAATTAGCTCCTAAGATTAAATTCGACTCACTAGAGGTAATTACGCCAGAAGAATTAGCCGCAGTCTTGGGTAAAGGTACGCCAGCATCGGAAAATTTCTTAAGGACTGCGATCATGGTAGCGATCGCAGATGGTACTTATTCTCCTAGCGAAGATCAGGTTCTGCATCAGTTCTGCCAAGCCTTAGAACAGCCAGAAAATTTACTAGAAGCCCTTCGCTACACCCTAGAACACCCACTGCTTACCCCCACTATTGCCAGCAGTGGGCTTACAAAGCGTCAAATTGATGCACTACACCCCCTGCGCGACTGGCTGGATAGGTTAGATATCCAAGACCCAAGAGTAGCCCGCTTTTTGTGTAAAATGATTCCCTCCCAGTGTCCCTTTGAGCGAGATGTCACCTTATTTGGACGAAAGATTGTCCACATACCGCCGATGTGTAAAATCAACCCCTTGTATGAGCAACTAGTGGGCTTACGTTTCCGCGCCCTCTCTTACCTGGCAGATAAATGTGGTGAAGATGTTTCACCATATATTTAGTTAAAGTGGAGAGTGAGGAGTTATAATTTGTAACTCCTAAATTCCTAACTCCTCACTTCTCACTATTACTTAAGTATGCAATTTATTGATCAAGCAAAAATTGAAGTTGAAGCTGGTAAAGGCGGCGATGGTATTGTCGCCTTCCGGCGAGAAAAATACGTGCCGACTGGTGGCCCCTCTGGTGGTAATGGGGGAAAAGGCGGTTCGGTATTTTTTGTTGCCGACGAAAACCTACAAACCTTGCTGGACTTCAGATATAACCATCGCTTTCAGGCAGAAAAAGGGACTCGTGGTGGGCCAAATAACTGCACTGGAGCAGGAGGAAAGGATTTAATCATCGAAGTTCCCTGTGGTACAACCATTTATGATGCTGAAACTGGCGAATTGCTAGGCGATTTAACTGAGCCTAAGCAGACTTTACTGATTGCTCAAGGTGGTAAAGGTGGACTAGGAAATCAGCATTTCTTGAGTAACCGTAACCGCGCTCCAGAATACGCCCTCCCAGGATTACCAGGAGAAATAAAGCAGCTGCGCCTAGAGTTGAAGCTTTTGGCAGAAGTGGGAATTATTGGTTTACCAAATGCTGGTAAATCCACTTTAATTTCATCTTTATCAGCTGCACGTCCAAAAATCGCAGACTACCCTTTTACTACCCTGATTCCAAATTTGGGTGTAGTACGTAAACCTACTGGCGATGGTACTGTTTTCGCCGACATTCCTGGACTAATTGAGGGAGCATCTCATGGTGCAGGATTGGGACACGATTTCTTGCGCCATATTGAGCGCACGCGAGTACTACTTCACTTGATTGATGCTACTAGTGATGATGTGGTTAGAGACTACAACACAATTAATGAAGAATTAAAAGCTTATGGACGGGGTTTAGCAGAACGCCCGCAAATTTTGGCGCTGAACAAAATTGATGCAGTTGATCGGGAAACTGTCGATTTGGAGGCGTTAGCCACCCAACTTAATCATCTCTCCTACGCCCCGGTTTTTCTGATTTCAGCAGTTACCCGCACCGGGTTAGAGCCGATGTTACAAGAAATTTGGGGAATTCTCGACCAAATGAAGGTTCCTCAAGAAGTGGAGGTATTTAGCTGACAAAATAATTACCAGTCTCATCCTTAAAGCAAGACTTTTTTGTAGAGATGAGATGAGTTATACCCTGAGCAAACCAAATTAATTACTAACTTTTGGTTTTTTCAGGGGATTGGGAACTAGGCAATGCCTGCGGCGGGCTACGCCAACGCATTTACAGCAGTCATGCCACGCCACTATAAGTTATATTTTTAAACTTTATTAAAAGGATACGCTTAACCAAGTAAGTTTTCCGAAATTATGTTTTTTTACCAAGCAAGAAAGAGATTATTTCAATTAGACATTCCATAGAGATGCATGTAATTTCCTGCAAGATAGTCTCTAAACATCAATCCTGACAGCCAAATGAGTAGCATTTGAGTAGCGCGATCGCTCAAAACCAGGTAAAGCATAGCGTTTTTGAGTAGCAAATGAGTAGCAGGATTGATACGAAACCTTAAAATGCTTACGGTATCGTCAAATTCGTAGACTAGACTAGAACCACAGGGTAACAATCAGAGGAATATTATGATGAGCGATCGCGATTACACATTAATTATTGACAAAAGCGGTAGTATGTCCACACCCGATCAAGTGGGTGGTAGAAGTAGATGGGACATCGCCCAAGAGTCTACTCTGGCTTTGGCAAGAAAGGCCGAACAGTTTGACCCCGATGGCATTACGGTGTACGTGTTTTCCGGTAGATTTAAACGTTACGATGATGTCACTTCAGCTAAAGTCGCACAAATATTTCTCGAAAATGACCCTTCTGGGACGACAAATTTAGCAGCTGTACTTCAGGATGCCCTCAATAACTACTTTCAACGCAAAGCAGCCAATAAAAGTAAGCCAAACGGAGAGACAATTTTAGTCATTACTGATGGTGAACCAGACGATCGCAAAGCTGTGTTTGAAGTGATCATTCATGCGACTCGCCAAATGGAACGTGATGAAGAATTAGGAATTTCAATCATTCAAGTGGGTTCAGATGCCCAAGCAACTAAGTTCCTCAAAGCTTTGGATGACCAATTGCAAAGTGTTGGTGCTAAATTTGATATTTGTGACACGGTTACTTTAGACGACTTAGAAGATATGAGCCTTGTAGATGTATTGACCAATGCAATCACTGACTAATGTGTTGATCGTGCATAGTCCAATAACTAATTTTAGATTTTAAATTGAAGGATTTAAAATTTAAATCTAGTTTCAACTATGAAAATTCCATTCCCAAATTTCTTTTCAATACCCTACCTTTAGGTTAACGGTTAATCTAAAATTTAAAATCCAAAATCCAAAATTAATTGACTCTTAATTGGAGAATTGAATAATGCTAGAAAATCGTGATTATACCTTGATTATCGACAAAAGTGGCAGCATGGCAACCAAAGATCAAAAGGGTGGTAGAACTAGATGGGTTGCAGCACAAGAATCTACTTTAGCTTTAGCTAGTAAATGTGAGCAATTTGACCCAGACGGCATTACTATTTATGTATTTTCTGGTAAATTTAAACGATACGAAAATGTGACATCCGGCAAGGTAGCGCAGATTTTCCAAGAAAATGACCCCTCTGGTACAACTGACTTAGCAGGTGTATTAAAACATGCAACTGATGATTACCTTCAACGCAAAGCAGCAGGTCAAACCAAGCCAAATGGTGAAACAATTTTAGTAGTTACTGATGGTGAACCGGACGATCGCAAAGCAGTAATGAAGGTAATTATTGAAGCTTCTCGCCGCATTGATCGAGATGAAGAATTAGCTATTTCCTTCATTCAAGTCGGCACAGATCCACAAGCTACCCGTTTTCTCAAAGTATTAGACGATGAACTCCAAAGCGCTGGTGCTAAGTTTGATATCTGTGACACCATTACTATGGAAGATATGGAAGATTTGAGTCTATCAGAAGTCCTACTCAATGCCATTAATGACTAGCTATGTTATTTATTAGGAATTACAAAAATGGATTCCATTGATAAGCTATTAGCTGAACTCCAAACTGAATACAAAGAAGTACAACCACAACAGCAGTCAAAAACAGCCACAACCAAATCGTTTATTCCATCATCGCCAAAGTCGGCATCTTTCATAGATAACCTTTTGGCAGAAGTTCAGGCTGATTTTGCACAACAGGATGCTGCTATTGAGTTAAAAAGACAACAAGAACTAGAACAAGAACGAATTCGACAAGAACAACTCAAAGCCAAACAACTAGAAGCTTTGAAAGTGCAGGCAAAAGAATGGTTAGCTAAAGTAGATCCACTTTCATCCGAAGGACTTTGGTTTGAAAGGTTTGCTGAAAGTTACTCCTCAAAATTAGAGGCAGCGATTGAATATTTAAGAAACAATTAATAAATTCAAAATTCAAAACCGTACTGATAAATCTGCTAGCTCAAATTACAAGTTAGCAATTATTATTTATTACCTATACTCAATATTAATGGTGATTTGTTTGAGCTAAATGTTGAACAGCCCATTCATGCATAGCATAGAGAATTGGTTGCAAAGTTTCTCCTAAAGGCGTCAGTGAATATTCTACCTTGGGCGGAATTTGGGGATAAACTTCTCGATGAATAATACCGTCTTCCTCCATTTCTCTGAGTTGCTGAGTTAGCATCTTTTGCGTAACTCCAGGTAAAGCCCGTTGCAACTCACCAAAGCGTTTGACGCCAGTCATTAATTCTCTAATAATCAAAACTTTCCAGCGTCCGCCAATTACCTTTAGGGTAGTTTCTACTTCACAAGTCAGCCTGTGATGGTTTTCTGCTTCAGCTTTCATAGTTTTTTTGTAGGAAGAACCTGACTCAGGTTTACTGGGTAGTACCGCTAGTTATCTGATTATTACTTGTTTTAGGTCTTCCATAACTAATGTTTGCTAATTTTTCTTAATTCCTTTAGGAATGCTGAAAAACCTCAATTACTTCAAAATCTTAATAGGCAATTCAACCTCAGCATTGGACGAAACATCTGCCTGTTGAGCCATATTTACCGCTTTGCTTCGCGCTTCGATAATTTGACCGATCTCACGTCCCAAGCTTGGTTGACGTTCAATCATCATATTTACAGCATCTGAGTAGATAACAAGAACTTGCAAATCGTCAACTGCTTTGATTGATACCGGACTCGGTTCCCCAGTAAACAGTGCCATCTCGCCAAAGAACTCACCACGCAAGATAGTCATTACCTCCAATTCCATGCCAAACTCGTTTGTGACGGTGACTAGAGCCTGACCCGCAATGATAATATACAAAGCATTACCAGGCTCGCCCTGCCGGATGACTTTCTCTCCCGCACCGAACTGTTGTACAATAGTTCCCTTAGCTAAGTCATCCAAATTTTTTGGTTCCCTAGTTAAAGGCATAAATCCGGGAATTGAGTGCAAGTGGTTTAACTTAGTTGCAGCACTATCTGCCTTATCAGCAGCTTTTACAGCTAACTCGTATCGGTAGCGATATAGCGTCAGGTTGTTTCGCTGCGCTGCGTACCAGATTCGCGTCATGAATCTATCAAGTATCTGCTCTACATCCTCAAAGTTTTCGATAAAGAACTCCACCTCATACATAATTGCAGTCTCATCATAGGATGTGGTTTTGCTCTCTGGTTCTGGTTCGGCTAATATTCCTTGTGTAGCCAAAGCAGTACTTTGTAGTACCTGCTTCACGAGGTTAGGGGGGCTATCGTAGGAGAAGCCAATATTGATACGTTGGTTATAAATGCGTTCTGGTTGGCTGTAATTATGGATTATTTCTTTGCCAATGAACTGATGGGGAACGACAATCACCTGGCGCTGGAGAGTTAGCAGGCGGACAGATCGCCAATTGATATCAATTACCTGCCCTTCGATCGCCTGGTCTTCGCTATTGCCAACGCGCAACCAATCACCCACGCCAAAAGGGCGTTCGAGAAGCAGTGCAATGCCAGACATGATGCTACCCAATGTGTCCTGAAGCGCCAAACCGATCACAATCGAGCTAACACCTAATCCGGTAGCAAGACCTGCCAAATCTGCACCCCACACCACCGCCAGCACGATCGCGCTACCTACAAGCACCAAAAACAACCGAGAAAGGTCGATCAGCAGTTTGGGCATCCTTGCCCGCCATGTATTTGCCTCTGCTTCTTCAAACAAAATCACATTAAACAGCGACAGAGAAGCGTAGATAACAGATATCCAAAACAGCGTTTGGACGAGCTTGGCAAAATTCCCGTTAACGTCAAGCTTTAAGACATTCCTAATTAAAAGCATCAGCATTAAGACGGGCAAAACGAGGTTTTTCACAACCCGTAGCGTAGCCGCCATCGGTTTCCCGCGCCTTTTTAGATGATAAATAATTTCTCCTAATAAAACTACCAGGAGTGGGAACCCTAATCCGACAATTATTGCCCAGGTGTGCCAGTTGTTTGAAAAGCTTAAATTATTCATATTCTTCTTTTTGAACACTTGCTTGAAGCTGAGAACTTTTGAGTTGCCAACCCACTAGCTTTTCTTTTCCAGGTTCTTGAATTTCACCAAAGAGTTCAAAATCGTAGATATCGCGCAGGCGATCGCATATATTTTGAGAAACTAAAATTGCTCCTACAGGACAAGCAGACTTCAACCGATTGGCAGTATTTACAGTATTGCCCCAAACGTCGTAGAGCAATTTATTTTTACCAATGACACCTGCAACCACATCTCCGGAATTGATGCCGATTTCCACATCTAAATGTAAACCTTTTTCATAATTAAATCGGCGGACAAACGCCTGCATTTCCAAAGCAAAATCTACCGTGCGTTTGTCATGATCCAAACGCGGCACATTCAGTCCGCATACAGCCATGTAACCGTCACCAATGGTCTTAATTTTCTCCAAGCCGTATTTATCTGTCATTTCATCAAAGCCAGTTACCAGTTCATTCAGCAGGGCAACAACTTCTTGAGGGGACATTGATTGAGAAAGCTTGGTAAATCGATGGAGATCGGAAAACAAGACCGAGACATTAGAAATCTGATCGGCAATTTCTCTATCGCCCTGTTTGAGGCGTTTGGCTACTGCGGGACTAAATATATTTAAGACTAATGCTTCATTAGAGCGATTTTCCCGATCGATTTGTTGAGTTTCGGCGCGAAGGCTGTCTATTGTTTGGTTAAATGATTTAGCTAACTCTCCAAATTCATCTTGCGAACCAGATTTTACAACCGCGTCAAATTCTCCGGCTCCCACCTTGCGAGCGCTTTTAATTAAAGTATTGATGGGTTTGACAAATATTGCACTCAGCCACATGGCAACAAGCGTGATGAGCGCGATGACTAAAGTAGCCCCAATCAAAACTCTTTTTTCAAACGAGTGAATTGGGGCATAAGCTTCAGAAACATCTATTTCTGCCAAGATAACCCACCTTAAACCATCAATATTTAGTGGAGCATAAGAACTCAAAACTGGAATATTACGATAATCATCGATTACCTGCGTACCCTGTTTCCCAAACAACGCTTCTTTTACTGCTTTTGTTTGCACTTGTTGTAGGAGGATTGTAGTATTGAACTCTTTGATTTTGTTGATGGTTTTTTCATCAGTACCGATAGAGCGTAGGGTTTTTGCATGACCTTCTGGGTTTTGAATTTGGAAACGAGACGCAGAGCGCATGAGATAATCCGAACCGACCAGATAAGTTTCTCCAGAATCCCCCAAGCCATTTTGTTTCCACTGTTTGTTGCCAGTCATCACATTGTTAATTTTGTCAACGGGAAGCTGGAACGCCAAAATACCAATAAATTGGGAGCCGTTAAAGATTGGGGACGCGATAAAAGCCGCAGGCGCACCGTAGGAAGGGCTATATGGTTTAAAATCTACTACTTTCACATAACCCTTTCCGTTTGCAACTCGTGCGGCGGCGATCGCTTCTGCTAGGTTACTCTCTTTGTAGGGACCGGTAGTAAAGTTTGTGGTAAAGTCGGTTTCTTTAAAAACCGTGTAGACAACGGTTCCTTGGGGATCGATCAAAAACATATCGTAGTAACCGTATTTTTGCACTATATTGCGAAAAATCGGCTGGTAGCGGGCGTGAACGCGGCTATAAGAGCTGCCATCGCCTGGGTCGTCAAGGAGAAGTTTCTTGCCAACGGGGTTGGGGTTAGCGACGGTGTAGTAGTACTGTAGGTAACGGGCAGCAGTTGTTTTTGGCGTGTAAGATGCGACAACGGGCGAACCTTCGCTAGTTCGCGCCAGTCTGGGGAGAAATTGTGTTTGGTAGTAGGTATCAATTTTTTTGTCAAAATCCGCTGGTACTGTTGATTTTTCTACTTCGCGGTAAGCTGTCTGAAACTCCTGCATGGCACTAAGGACTGTCAAATCTTCGCTTAAAGTTTGGCTATGGATGTAAAGGTTTTCAAAATAATCTTCGATTTGATAAGTTTTGGCAGCCCGAAGGCTGGTTAATTGGTTGAAGACCTTTTCCGTCAGAAGAGATTTACCAGCACTAGAGCAGGTAAAGGTGCTTGCGAGCATAGCGCAAAGGCTGACTACCAGCAACATGACTATGAGTTTTGTCTTTATACTTAATTGCTTAAATAATTGCATATAAATTTTATTGATATTCTTTGCCTTGTTTCTGAAATAAAATCTACTTCGATACTTGCTTTGATAAATTATCGTTGGCAATGAGAATTTTATCTAACAAATTATAATGCTTCAATAGGACTTTATTCATTATTATTTTATTTGAAATTTCACGCTTTTAAAATAGACTATTTTTTAATAAATTTCTATGTTTAAAGTAAATACCTGAGAGTCATATGAGTTGTTAAATTCGTGAGTCACTTATAACTTTAACGATCGCTAAGTGAAGATTTATATCGTGAGCCATTAGGCATAATCGCACCTTCTAGGAAAGCATTACTCAGTTCATCGTCGCTCACTTTAGCATTCTTGAGATTCGCACCAGTTAGATAAGCTCCTTCCAAATTAGCACCACTCAAACTAGCATCTCTCAAATCTGCACCACTTAGATTGGTATGACTCAAATCTGCACAAATCAAATTAGCGCCACTCAAATTTGCACTACTAAGATTAGCCTGATTCAATCGAGAAAAACCCAGTTTTGCATAACTTAAATTTGCACCACTAAGTTTAATCTGACTGAGATTAGCATTATCTAAATTGGCATAGCTGAGATTGGCATTAGTAAAATCGCTTTCCATTAAATTAGCTTTACTCAGATTGGCATGGGAGAGATTAATCTCTACTAACTCTGCACCAGGAGCATCCAAACCTCTTAAAGAAATACCATCCTTATTCAAATCTTGCAGTGCCAAAATTCTGGCATAACTAACTTTCACATCGTGTGCTGCATCAATCGTACTCCAGGCTTGATAATGAAATTGTTTTCTGCGATCTGGAGCTTCTTTAATGAATAGAACTACCGCCACCACCAAACTGATAGAATCAGCAGCACCCAAAGCCTTTGCCAGCGGCGAATTCTCATCGACAATTACAACAATTACGGTAAAAATAACTACTGAAACTATACAGACTAACCATGTTGGTGCTATCCAGAAAGTATCAATAAGTTTCTTGGGAATTTGTTTGAGGACTTCACTTAATGGCTGTTCTGATATTTTGGTCTGAAATTGCTGATAATTAATGATAAAATCATTGATAATGTTTTTTAAAATTTCACCATCTAACTGAACTGATATCAGAGATTTTTTTTCTGGTTCTGCTGTGGACTTAAATAGCTGATATTCTTTTTGGATTTCAGTTTTTAATATTGCAGGTTTTGCTAAAGTTTCAGTCTTTTTTTCCGATGGAACAGGTTTTGGTGAAGATTCTTCTCCCGCGCCTCTTAACATCAATGCAGTAATAGCTCTAAAAGCATCTAGCCAAGCTTTTTTGACTTCAGGAGTCCAATATTGCTGGAGATATTGCTCCAACGTTACCAGTAGTGCTTCTACAACTAGTCCATAATATTTGGGAATAGCTCCATAGCCGACGTGTCTAGCTCCTAGAGCCTTGAGAACTGGTTCTAAAGCTTCTGGGTTACGGAGATTTTCTACTACCAAAACCAAAGAGCTTAATAGTTTTTTCTCTTGGTTTTTCATATCTGTTTTAGCAAACAGTGGTTTCATTTCTGGGTGAGCTTGAAAAAGATTATCGTAGAAACTGGCTGCAAATTCATCAGCGCGTGGTTTAACTTTTTCAAAGCTTTGCTCTAAAAGTTCAACATTTAAAGACATACTTTTTCTTTTACAAACTCAATTTTTCTAATTCTTGCCATAAAGTAGCCATAAAATCATGAGCATTCTTAATACCCAGATTTTCCAGTGCTTTCCACTCTTCAGTAGTGTAATCTAAATCTTGTCCCATAATGTCTTGAGTCCAATAAGGTAACTTAGATGGATTTTCTATTAAGTCATAAGTCATTTCCAATATTTTTGTTCCTGGAGTATTTTTTCCAGCTTTTGTAGTCAGACAAAAAGCCAGTAATTTAGCTAGATTGCTTTCCGGTGGAATAGATATCAGGAAAGCCATATTTTGTGCGAATACAAATTTGTCTAATTTCATCTTTATTTTTTCCTAATTTACCAATACTTTAACCAAGGTTTTTTTATCGATTTAGCAGGTAAAAATGTATCCTCTCCAAAATCATGTTAATATTATAAGAATAATTTGATGGCGATACAAAATACTTTTTATGATAGAAGCAAAGACTTTTGAAATCCCATTCATGATGGGATTTCAAAAGTCTTTGTCAGCTAAATCAGTAGATTTAGCAATAATTAATTATCTTTCTACCGGGGATGCAGCAGCAGAGACAACGTTAAGGTTAGCAACCAACCCATAGGTTGATACATACTCTTCTAACTCTGCTAACTCGACTGTGCCATTTTTATCGGAGTCAAGAGTGGCGAAAAGATAATCAGTTACGTACCTCCTGACATCTTCAGAGCTACGTTCGCCTGTTGTCATATCTTCTATTCGACCTAAAAGCTCCATAATCTCGTCTTTTTCGAGTGCATTGCTGCCATCTGTATCCAATTGATGAAAAAGTTTTCTCACATCTTCTGTTGCCATTCTCGAAGAACGCAGTGTTTCTCGCAATAATTCATTACCAAATGAATTCATAAACAATATCTGCTCGACGAGTGGTATGCAGAAGAACCCCAGCGCTGCCCAAAAAATTGCATATTTTACGGCTTCAGGATTTGCAGTTGCACTAACTCCGAGGAAAAGAGCAGCCCAAAGGAAAAAGTTGGGATTAACAAGCAGGATATAAGCATCTCTGGCTTCTGCTTTGATCAGCTTGCCTTTTGTAAACACTGAAGTTAAGGCGGCAAAGACGCGGATTAAGATAAAGACTAATGTTGCTACTGCTAGTTGTTGCAGACAAGCTAGGGAACGGTTCGCATCCGTTGAGAAAAATAAATCGCCCAGGAATGTTGATGGAGTAAACTGAAACCCAGTTGCCAAAGCCATTAATGCGACAGCAAGCACTCCAATAAATTTCCAGTTCTTACTGTGGTGATTTGATTCAACAGGAGATTTGTCACGCCACACTTGGGCTAAAGCTCCCGGTATTGCTAAACCAACAATTAGAATCACACCGAAAAATATCAAGCTTGAACTGTTAATTGGTAATTGTTTTGCCAAACCAAATGTAACAATCAGTGCCGCTGGAGCGATGATTGATAACGTCCTTGATAAGATAGCCGAGGGATAAAGATTACCGCCCCAGAGTACCGATAAAACTGGGGAAGTAAGGGCGGGTGGAACCATCCAAAAAAGCACCCACATAACTTTGTACAAATCTCCCGGATTTTGATACAAGATTCCAGAAAATATTAAAAGTAGCCCAACTACCCATCTCACCAACATCCAGGCGTAGACTATATATTTCACTGTTGAAGTTACTTTGCGTTTACTCGCTGCAAAGTCAATGTCCAGGTAAGTATAAAACGTTGAAGCCGCCAGACAGGCAACGATGATCGCTCGAAATAGTTCTGAGGGAATTCCGACTGAGGAGGCGCTGATTGCCCTAACCAAGCATCCCAGTAAGAACGCAGCAGCATAGAGCAAAATTGCCCACATAATTGACAGATCGTTGATCTGTTTACGCACGGAAGCTGCACCACCAGATTCCTTATCGCGAAACTTGATTAGCTCCTCACCACTGAGAGCTTTACCGTTAGGGAGTTTCAGGTGTTCATAAGCAGTCGGTGGTAAATCACTTAAATAAAGTGCTAAAGGCTCCAATACATATTGATGGCACACTACTAAAACAGTTTCACCCCGTTGCAAGTGCGGTACAATCCGCTCCTCATAGAAAGAAGCAGCGCGTCCGTAAACTTGGGCAATCTTCTCGCCAGCCGGAGGTGCTTCGTTGTGTGAATGCAACATTTCCTCGAAGCCTTCGTAGCCCAAAGCAAGACGCAGCAGATTCAAGTTACGTCCCGCAAAGATGCCAAAGGATTTCTCACTAATTCGATGGTCAATCTCAACAGGGATATCGGGTGATTTCAACGCTTGACTTTCAGCAAGGGCAATTTCACAAGTTTGCCGCGCCCGTCTCATGTGAGATACATATACTGCATCAAACTTCACACCTTTTTTCTTAATGTCAACACCTGCACGCCGTGCCTGCAACCTACCAAATGCTGTGAGGTCAACATCCAGTACTCCTGCAAAAATGTTACGTTCGTTGCTGGTACTTTCACCATGCCGAATAAAGTAAGCACGTCCTGGATAATCATCCTTTTGTGCAACAGACGCGCTGGTAGAGTTATTAGTTTTTGTCACAAGTGTTAATAGTTTTAAGTCCGACTATGTTAACCCTCTTCCATCGCTTTCGCCTACTAAAAATCGAAGTTAACTTTAAAACCTTATATTAAGAATAAAGTTAAAACCTTGATTTTATAACACAATGCTATTAATCATGAATTATTGGTCAAAATTCTTGTTACATAAGAACTTTGACTTTATTTTATGGCGAGAGATTAAACATACTTAAAGTACGATAAGGCTAATTCACAAATTTTTCAATGCCTTTTCCACTGAAGTTTTTACCAGTTTAGTAAAGATTTAATAAATTTTAAAAATTACGCCAATCTGTACTACTAGTAGTACAGATTGGCGTAAATAAACAGACTATATTGGTGGGAGAAGAAAGCGACAGGTTAATAACTACTTGGGAATAGTGCGTCAAGGAAAGAAGTGTGGAATTAGACCGCGTCCACCTTGAAAACTGTAGTTCTTTGCGTATGAAAAGAAAAAAACCCTCATCCCCCAGCCCCTTCTTCCAATATTGGGATTCGGGGAGCCAAAAAGAAGTCCCTCTCCCAAGTAGGGAGAGGGATTTAGGGTAAGGGCAAAAACTACGGTTCTCAACATAGATGAGGTTTATATAATTACGTAGCTACCAACTCAGAATCGATTTCCGACGGCGCACTATCCTGGACTAGCGATCGCCTTTCGCCATTGCCCTGGAGAATACCGCCAACCATTGCCAATAAGGCGTTTACTTTGCGGGTTCGCCACATATCTACGAGTTTTTGCACTTCAGTCGCAGACATCCGTCGCATCATCGCTTCGTAAAGATAAGCAGCATGTCCTGTTTCATCTTGGGCAATATTTAACATTCCTAACTTCAAGTTACGAGCGGTTGACTCGTTATCAGGTAATGCTTTCGCCATTCGCGTAAAGTCTTTACTAGCATCTAACTCCAAAATGTATGTGCTAGCCATAAACACATCCCAGTCAATGACAGCCGGTTTTAGCTGTTCTTGGGTGTAGCCTTCAAAGAATGCTGCGAAAAAGGGACTACGCTGTTGTGATTTTTTTGTAGATGTAGTTTGGGGTTGAGCCTTGAAATCTATAACTTGTTTATTTAACTGTTGTAAGGCATGGGCAAAAATTTTACCATGCCTAGTTTCATCTGATGCATGTTTTGCTAGTTTTTCGGCTAGCCATGTATCACCTTCGGCTGCGGCGCGATCGCTAAGTGCAGATAAAAACGGCACAGAACCAGATTCCGCCAACTGAAACCCCGCAAGGATGTTAGGGCGGGTTTTAGAATCACGAATTTGAGCAGCAGAGTAATAGGCAAAAGCACCTGAACCAGCTAAATGCAGAACGTGAGTCAAGAAGTTCATCAGAAATTCCCGCCGACAATTTGAAGGTTACAATTCTTATACTAATCCGCATTTTCTATAGTGTGCCGCCAGAGGCTCTTACCATTTGGAATTTTCAATTGCCTGTGGCAGTATGTCGAAGGTTAACAAACATATCCTTGTATTTTGCTAGTATCATCCCACATAGGTAATGCGGTAATGCAGGTAACTTTGGATGGAGAGATTAACTAAACCAGTGCGATTTTGGCTTTGTGCAACTATCCTAATTTTGGGTTTGATAGGCTGCGATCGCTTCATCGCTACTTCTGGAGAACCAGTTGAGCGAGTTAGTGATGGCGATACTTTAGTAGTAAAAGATGCTGATGGCAAAAATCTTACTGTGCGTTTTGCGTGTGTAGATGCGCCAGAAATAGCTCATACTAACAAAGAAAAGCAAAGTAAACGCAGTAGCGATCGCAACCAATTTGATTGGGGTGTGAAAGCTCAAGAACGGGTGCAAGAGCTGGTGCAACAAGGAGGCGATCGCGTAACTTTGAATATCACCGATAGCGATCGCTATGGACGTAAAATTGCCGAAGTTCGTTTAAAAAATGGCACTTTTGTGCAACAGGTATTATTGCAAGAAGGTTTAGCGAAAGTGTATCGTCCCTATTTAAACAAGTGTCCTAGCAAAGACTTAGTTCAACAAGCCGAAGCTAAAGCCAAGGAACAACGCCTTGGCATTTGGAGCGATGCTAAATTTATTAATCCTTGGGAATATCGCAGCCTATATAAAAAAAAGTAAAAACTCTAGCTGTTACTAACTAAATGCACTAAACTTTTTACCATTGCATATTTACACGGTTATTCAGCAACTTCCAAAATCCTCCCCTACCTCCCCTGCTCCCCTGCCTCCCCTGCCTCTTTCTCTCTGCCTCCTACTCCTCTCCCCAAGTTTGTAGTTGCAAATAAATTAGTACCATCGTCACTGCTAGTAACACCGTTGCTGCTGCTGCTGCATAACCAAAATCAAATTGAGCAAAAGCCTCTTGATAAATGTAGTAAACCAGCAAATTAGTCGAATTCAGTGGGCCACCGCCAGTCATCACAAAAACTTGCTCAAAACTCCGCAATGTAAAAATCGCGGTAGTGATGACTGCGAATATCACAGTCGGGCGCAATCCCGGGAGAGTAATATACCAAAATTGTTGCCAAGCATTTGCTCCATCTAAATCTGCTGCTTCATAACGGCTGGGAGGAATTGCTTGCAATCCTGCTAAAAAAACTACCATATTGAAACCGAGTTGTTTCCAAATACTCATTAAAATAATTACCGGCATTGCCCAAAATGTGTCTCCTAGCCAGGCTATGTTTGGAATACCGAAAAAATCAAAAAGTCCGTTCACTGGCCCTGATGTTTGAAACAGCCAGCGAAATCCCAACCCGGCTGCCACAAGTGAGATAATTGAAGGCAGAAAATAGGCACTTCGCAAGATGCCCCGGAAAGGAATGGAACGGTTTAATAACACTGCCAATCCCAAAGAGATAACTAAACTGGGAATGATAGTGGCAACAGTAAAATAAAAGGTGTTACCCAAAACTTGCCAGAAGTCAGGGTTGAGTAGCAAGCGCGAATAGTTTTTTAAGCCTATCCAATAAATACCTTTTAAAGTGAAACTACCAGCTGTGAAACTGAGGTAGAACAAATAAGCGATCGGCCAAATGATAAAAACGCCCAGTAAAATTAGTGCTGGTGTAAGAAAAATCCAGGCGGCTACTGTATCATTATCCAACCACGACTTACTATATATTTTTGGCATCTATAATTTTTCCTCTTAGCTGTTGTGATCCTCCGCCCTGATTTTACCCTTAGCTTGGTTTCTCCTTGTATTAGCGATGTATGCCAACAAGTCGCCTTGAAAATTATGGCTTGTGCGAATGACAGCAATTTTGATGCAATACTGCGTAGGTTTTGCCTAAAAAATAAAAATGTGTCGTACATCTGTACTTGATCGCGGTGCGACAAAGTTTGAAGTACCTCAATACGACTTTGAAGTACCTCAATACGACTTTGGAGTACCTCAATACGACTTTGAAGTACCTCAATACGACTTTGGAGTACCTCAATACGACTTTGAAGTACCTCAATACGACTTTGAAGTACCTCAATACGACTTTGAAGT
>NZ_JAVRBS010000055.1:0-23207 GCF_034531155.1 Nostoc sp. ChiVER01
GCTGATGGCATTGACGACCTGATTATTGGGGCACTATATGCCTCCCCCAACGGCAACTCTCTTGCTGGGCAAAGCTATGTAATATTTGGGGGGAAGAACATCGGCAGTGGCGGCAGTCTCAACCTCTCTGATTTGAATGGCACTAATGGCCTTTTAATTAACGGCATTGCAGCAGGTGACAATTCAGGCTACTCAGTCAGCAATGCAGGGGACATCAACGCTGATGGCATTGACGACCTGATTATTGCGGCATCAGGGACTGGGCAAAGCTATGTAATATTTGGGGGGAAGAACATCGGCAGTGGCGGCAGCCTCAACCTCTCTGATTTGAATGGCACTAATGGCCTTTTAATTAACGGCATTGGATCTACAAACATCTCAGTCAGCAATGCAGGGGACATCAACGCTGATGGCATTGACGACGTGATTATTGGCGCACCTCTTGCCTCCCGCAACGACATCTCTGGTGCTGGGCAAAGCTATGTAATATTTGGAGGGAAGAACATCGGCAGTGGCGACACCCCTGGTAAGCTAACTGGAACTCTTGGTGCAGATACTTTCTTTGGCAGACCTAGCAACAACATCAATGGGTTAGCTGCTAACGATACCCTAACAGGCAACGGTGGTCAAGATAAGTTTGTTTTTCACTCTAGCGATCGCAATGACATTATCACTGATTTTGCTGGCGTAGGTCAGGGCTACAACCCATCATCAGCAGTAATTGCCAATGTTGATACACTGCAATTTATCGGTTCGGGCTTAACTGCCCAAAATCTGCAACTCACTCAAAAAAGCAACAACTTAGAAGTCACTTTTGAAAATGTAGCTAATACCAAAGTCACTTTGCAAAACTTCCTCTTAGAAAACCTGGATAACCTGCCAGTAATTTCTTCAAAACCAGCGACTGGCAATATTTTGTTTGATGGGCAAACTAGGATTACTGATAGCTTTGATGTGATTAATGCAAACTCCACTCAAACTAGCATTTTCAACAGAAACACTGTCACCTTCCTTAATGACTTAAGCAACAACATCACGGGTTTTGACAACTCCAATGATGTGATTAATGGTCAAGGGGGTGACGACATTATCAATGGCTTGAGTGGCGATGACCTGTTGCGGGGTGGCACTGGCAATGATGTTCTCATCGGTGGTGCTGGTAATGATACCCTCATCGGCGGTGCAGGTGCTGACAAGTTCTTTTACAATACCAATGCTCTCTTTGTTAGTTCTGCTGTTGGTGTAGATACCATTAGTGACTTTAACCACTCCCAAGGTGACAAGATTATCCTGGATAAGACTACCTTTAATGCAATTACTTCTGCCACGGGAACAGGTTTTAGTAACACCAATGATTTTAAAATAACTTCTTCTGTGGCGACTAGCACGGCAAAAATTATCTACGATTCTGTGAGTGGGCAGTTGTTCTACAATCAAAATGGTTGCACGCCTGGTTTTGGCAGTGGTGGTCTATTTGCAACTCTAACTGATGCGCCAACTCTCACCGCATCAGATTTTGTGTTGCAAGCATAGTTCGTCCAAAACTGGGTGATGGTTTCAATGTTCTCCTCTGCTATTAGCCTCAGAATAAATTCTGAGGCGGGCTGGATGAGAATGAAATAGCCAACATAAATTGTATTTTATTTAATTCTTATTCCTAAAAAACTTCTCAACGCATCTAACAAATATCTCCACACCCATTCCCAACGCCGTTTCATCAAAATCAAACCGGGGATGATGATGGGGATACGCTAAATCTTTCTCTGGATTCGCAGAACCTAAAAAGAAATAGCAACCAGGAACCTCTTGCAAGAAAAATGACATATCTTCAGCAGCCATAGTTTGGCATTCTGGCACAATACCCAACGGGGTTTCTACCACTTCTTCTGCTACAGTTCGCACCAATTCTGCCATCTTCATATCATTAATGACTGGTGGATAAAGTGACCAGTACTCTAAGTCATAACTAGCACCATGACTTTGACAAATTCCAGCAATAATCTGCTCCACACGCTGTTTAAAAAAGCCTTTCAAACTAGGATTAAAATACCTGACAGTGGCACTCATTCTCGCTGTATCAGCAATCACATTTCCCTTAGTTCCAGCATGAAGTTCGCCCACTGTCACCACAGCTGAATCAAGGGGATTGACATTCCGGGCGACAATGGTTTGCAAGGCATTTACGATTTGAGCAGCAACTACAACAGAATCCACCGTTTGATGGGGTAGTGCGCCGTGTCCACCTTTGCCCAAAATTGTGCAATTAAAAGACTCTACAGCTGCCATCAACGCTCCAGCCCGTACACCCACTGTTCCCAAGGGCAAATTATTCCATAAGTGCAAACCAATAATCGCGTCAACATCAGGATTTTTTAGCACTCCAGCTTCAATCATCGGCTTTGCGCCTCCTGGTGATTCTTCGGCTGGTTGGAAGATAATTTTTACTGTACCGGAGAAGTCTTGGCGATGCTGCTGGAGATAATAAGCTGTACCTAATGCGATCGCAGTATGTCCATCATGTCCACAAGCGTGCATCACTCCATCATGCTGCGATTTGTACGGTACTTCGTTGAGTTCTTGAATTGGCAAAGCATCCATATCTGCCCGAATCGCTAAAACTTGGGGAGTGGGGGGTTGATTACCTTTGATGGTGGCAACAATGCCAGTTTGGGCAATGCCAGTTTGATGCTCAATTCTCCATTCTTGGAGTTTTTGTGAGACAAACTCAGCCGTCAGTTTTTCTTGAAAACCCAACTCTGGTTGTTGATGCAATCGCCGCCGCCACTCTACCAATTGTGGTTGCAATGAACGGATCGCTAGTCGGATGCGAGATAAATCAACAGAAGAAGAATTGGGAAAGGTAGAAACCATTATGACAAACTAGTTTAAGTACAGCTAAGGCAAGCTTATTTTCTCAGTTTATCGTAGGGAATGGGAAGAATAGACATCTCCAAAAAAGAATGTAGAAATGTAGCAGTGCTTCGTCTCTACAAGGATTCTGGGTAATGCCTATTTAATTTCTACCAGATGTCTAATCACCATTAAAATCTTCTTAATCAGTAAACCAAAAAGTTTTTCTTTGTAAAGCGATGCTGAGGTTGGGCTACGCCTACACTAATAATCAGTTTCGTAGACTACAAGTTAAAACACTTTAGGATTTGGAAAAGTGCAAATGGAAAGCACTATTTTGTTTTTAGCTGGTTTTTCTAAGAAATTTTCGGATAGTAATTTGGTCAAAGCATCGGGGTGTAGTTGCCAGTTCAATAATCCTGATAACCCCATAATCAAGCCAAATATAGTTGGAACTAAGGCCGCGTAGAACAACCATCTTTTCTGAGATAGAGATGTAATGGCAAATAAAGAGACAGAAAGCGATAAGGAGGCATCAGCTAAATCAAACTGGTCATCATGGTAATTAAGCTGGTCATAGGTTGTTTGATCTTTTTCGGCGACTAGCTTCTGTTCCTGCTTTTTCTGCTCTTCTTTATCAGCAATCAGTTGATAAGCGGCAATCTGTTTTTCATAGTCAGCCCTCACAGCAGAAGGTTGAGAAATAGATTGCAATTTCAGTTGCACCACATTTGATTTGGCTATTTCTTCACGAATATTACGAGCCTGATATAACGCCCAATCGTCAATTTTATTTGCTTGAGCTTGCTGCATTGCCTGAACCAGATTATCGTCTTTGACTTTGCAGATGCCTATAAAAGTTGCGAGCAATGCAACTGTAATTGCAACAGCACTATTTAGACGACTTTTGCGTTTTTCGCGGTTAGCTGAGGTTTCGGGTTCATCGTTTTCATCTTCAACCAGGTCGATTGGGTTTATATCCATATCGTTATACTAATTTTATTTAAAGATAAAACAGAATTCAGAAAACTCTACCCTTTTATAGGTAGAGTTTTAACCATATATTAGTTGAAGTCAATTCTGCAACCAACCAGCCATCACCGCAACTATCAAAAATACACCCATCGCCAAGCGGTAGAAAATAAAAATCAAGGTACTGTGTTTTTCTAGGTAGCGTAGAAGTCCCCAAATTGCAAGAAAGGCGGAAATACTGGCAGAGATTAAGCCTACCAATAAAGTCAACCAACCAGCTGCACTTAGTCCTGCTTTGCTAAGAGTGTGCAGTTCTACAGCACCCGCCAAAATCACAGCTGGTAAGCCCAACAAAAAAGAAAATCGGGCTGATGTCTCCCGTTCCATACCCAAAAATAACCCAGCAGTGAGGGTGGAACCAGAGCGAGAAACGCCAGGTATCAGGGCAAAAGCTTGAGCAACTCCTACCCAAATGCCATCCCAGAGGGTGAGTTTATCGAAAGTGCGATCGCGTCCTTTGCGTTTTTCTGCGATCGCCAGCAATCCTGACATAATAATTGAAGCCACACCAATAACTACTAACCCTCGTATCGGTGAGTTGCAGGCGTTAAGAATTGGTTTGAGTAGCACACCAGCCACAGCAATAGGCAAGGTTCCTACCAATAAACCTAACATCAGTTGCAAAGAACTAGATTGATAATCTTGTCCGCTAATTGCTCTAACTGTCTCTCCGGTTAATTTTTTTAAGTCTTGCCAAAAATAGACTAAAACAGCAGTCAAGCTAGCTAATTGCATGGCTGCTGAAAAAGCAGATCCCGGATCTTTGAGTCCTAGTAGAGTTGGCACTATCCGCAAATGAGCAGTACTGCTAATTGGTAATAGTTCTGTAATTCCCTGAACGATGCCTAAAATAATCACGTCAATCCAGCTAAGGTTAGCAAAGTCTAGATTCACTTCACTACCTTTGTCACAGATTGCACTCGCCACCGCAAAAGAAAGCATCATGATGTCAGGCGTAAATAATTTACTTTTAATCAAACACCGACAAATTAACTTATGCTAATGACGTTTCTATGACTAAGATATGCCACTTGAATGACACTTAAAATTCCAGCATTTCTAAATTTAAATTTGATGCTACTTGAGCAAGTTTATCTAAATTAGTCAGGCTATCTAAGTAAGGTAAGCAGCCTAAAACTGGTATGTTAGTGAGTGATTGAATCAATTGGGGTGGTGTCCACTCGGCTATTTCTGCATCAGTTCGTCTTTGTACGCAGTTCAGCACAATGCCTTTAAGATTAATCCGCGCTTGTCTAGCTAATGCTACGTTCGCCACTGCTTGAGAGATAGCACCTAATCTCACTGGCACTACCAATACCGTTGGTAAACGCCATTCTCCGGCTAAATCGGCTACGGTTAATTCCTCAGTTATAGGCGAACCTAATCCACCCAAGGCTTCTATAAGCACAAAATCACGTTGCGATCGCAATTTAGATAAAGCTTGCCAAACTACTGCTAAATCTATTTGGCGATTTTCTCGTGCTGCTGCGATGGGGGGAGCCAGAGGTGCTTGAAAATACAAAGGTGTAATTTCTTCTGAAGATTGTTCTAGTGTAAATAGCTTTTGATACCACTCGCGATCGCCAATCCCCGATTGAATCGGTTTCATGATTCCCCAGCTACGCTGCGGATAATATTTTTGCCGATAGGCTGCTAATGCTGTTGTTAAAACAGTTTTACCAGCTTCGGTATCAGTTCCAGTAATTAGTAGTGTGTTTAACATTAATTTCTTTGGCCAGAAAATGGTTGTGTTCCATCAACTGGCGGAATTGGTGTTTCACCAGTGGTCGGAATTGGCGTAGGTGTCTCTGTCGGAATTGGGAAGGGTGTTTGTGTAAAAATTGGCGTGGGTATCTCTGTTGGAACTGGGTTAGGTGTTTGTGTAGGTATTGGGAAGGGTGTCTCTGTCGGAATTGGGGTAGGTGTTTCTGTAAAAATGGGGGTAGGTATCTCTGTTGGAATTGGGGTAGGTGTTTGTATCGGTGTTGGTTTGGCTAATGTTTCTAATGCAACAGTCAGGCTGTAATTGCTTTCGGCAACTCCTGGAACTAGTGTTAACTCAATAGTATATCTACCAGTAACCAGCAACGTGCCTTTATATGATGTTACTTGTTGAACATTTTGATCAATTGGTTGTTGATTAGGACTGAAGACTGTTAGCAAAACGCTGCTTCCTGGGTCAATAAATGCAGTTAAATTGTCACCTTCCTTTCCAAAGAAAGTATATCGGATGATTTGATTTGTTTTGAGAGTATCTGTAACTGTGGTTGGGTTAGATGCTTTAGGATTGAGCCGCCTACTAGATATAATAGGTTGCTCAGGGGTGGGTGTGGATGTGAATGTAGTACCGCCAGAAATAACAGGTGAAGGAAAATTTTGTGGAAGCGTCTCGGTTGATGATTTTGACTGACTGCGGATGGAACTTACTAAAGCCCAAGAACCAAATCCGGCTATGATTACTACAGCAATGCCAATCGCTGCGATCGCTAACGGATTATCCAAGACTGAA
Organism: Nostoc sp. ChiVER01; assembly: GCF_034531155.1. Classification (NCBI taxonomy): domain Bacteria; kingdom Bacillati; phylum Cyanobacteriota; class Cyanophyceae; order Nostocales; family Nostocaceae; genus Nostoc; species Nostoc sp. ChiVER01. The sequence continues at coordinate 6,392 of NZ_JAVRBS010000055.1, forward strand.
CTAGTGGAACTTGGTGGAATCACAGGATCGGGTTGTTTCTTAGGCGAAGCTGCTGGTGGTACTGAATCAGGACGGCGACCAACAGCGATTGTTTGCAAGTTAGACGTATTCAAAGAAGGAAGGCTGACTTGCTGTTCTAAAGATTGTAGTGCTTGAGATACACTAGCAGCACTTTGATAGCGATCGCTCGGTATATGATTCAACATTCGATTCAACACCATAGCAAATCGCGGACTAACTGTTACCCATCGCTGCCAATTCCAAGTTAATTGGTTTTCGTCAAATAGCTCCCTTGGTTCTTTACCAGTCAGCAAAACAATTGCTGTCACTGCTAATGCATACAAATCACTACTGGGATAAGCTCCCCCTGTTTGCATTTGTTCACTAGGAGAGTAGCCTAATTTTCCCACAGTGGTTTGTGGCATTGCACTAAGAGGCGATCGTAAACGAGTTGCTAGTTCTTTTACCACCCCAAAGTCAATTAACACAGGTTTAGCGTCACTATCTCGCAAAATAATATTTTCTGGCGAGATATCTCGGTGAATAATCCCTCGACTGTGAATATGCTCTAAAACAGGCAGCAACAACTTTATCAATTGCAATACTTCAGCCTCTGTGAAGGTTTGACCCACAGCTTGACGTTCAGCCAGCAGAGCTTGGTAAGTTTGACCTGCAACGTAGTCCTCTACCAAAAATAAACGTTGGTCTTGCTCAAACCTTTCCCGAAATTTCGGGACTTGTGGGTGTTCAATTTGATATAAAATAGCAGCTTCTCGGTGAAAAAGCTCTTGTGCCTTTTCCCAAGCCAAAGCCTCCGTTGCTGTTGAAATCAATTCCTTGATCGCGCAAAGTTCGTTAAAGCGCCTCTGGTCTTCTGCCAGATAGGTTCTACCAAATCCTCCTTGTCCGAGAATTTGAATTATGCGATAACGGTTTTGCAAGACAGTGCCAACTGTAAGGGGTGGTTGCATGATCGAATGATTGAGTGTAGTAGCAGCTGAGGAGGAAGTCACCCACAAAGATTTAAGTCCAAGAGGCGACGGACAGTTACCTGCGGCAATATTCTACTATACCCAATAGGGAAACCCTACCAGAGCTAGGTTATTTTGTAGTCTATTTAACAGCCTTCAATTCTCAATTCAATTTACTTCTTGTGAAAACGAGAGATTTTGAAATATGCAAAATTAACTTGAGAATCCAGGTTATACAAATTGCTCATCTCTTTTTCAATCAATCCTTTGGGAAATAGATGTTCACGATTAACTACTATCAAAACCGTATCCGCACGATTTGTTAAATTTTCAATTTTTCCTGCAAAATTTTTATCAATAGTCTCCTTCCTTAATTCATTCCCAAAATCACATCCATTCAGGCTTAGAAAGCACCGTAGTATCTAAATAATCTAGGATGGCCAAATAAAATTACTGACTAATGTAAGTGCTGTTTTTGTCAATACGTAAGGTACGAACAATAAGATACACTTGTAGTACTTAGACGGAGGTGCTATACTGTATGAGAACAAGCTTCAATATCACTTAAGTTGTAATACTTTAGTGTTAGCCATTAATGAGGTAGTTAGAAAAATCTACTACACCAATGTTTACCTTAACCCAAAAATTTGAACTATAGACCTAGTGGATGGACAAAATGTCCGTTAAGCTATCAATAGTTTGCTTGCCAAAAAAATTAGACAGTTAGCGAATGATAATTTTATGGAAAAATGTTTAAATTTTGTATGGAAGATTCAATAAAACTTACAAATGTTTTTTTAGGCGATTTCTCGGTTAAACCTATTAAATCTTTAATGATAATATTGCTATGAATGCACATAGAGGATCTGCTGTGCTCAGTTCTGCAACTTTTAAAGTGCAACCATCTGCAACAGGACTGACTGATAATCATCGCCTGCGGCTGTTTTCTGGCTCTGCCAATATACAACTGTCTCAAGAAGTTGCTCGTTATGTAGGCATGGACTTGGGGCCAATGATTCGCAAAAGATTTGCGGATGGAGAACTTTACATTCAAATCCAAGAATCGATTCGGGGTTGTGATGTCTATTTAATCCAGCCATGTTGTCAACCCGTGAACGATCATTTAATGGAATTATTGATTATGGTTGATGCCTGTCGTCGAGCTTCTGCGCGACAGGTAACGGCAGTAATTCCTTATTATGGCTATGCCCGTGCCGATCGCAAAACGGCAGGAAGAGAGTCAATAACTGCCAAGCTAGTTGCTAACTTAATCACCGAAGCAGGTGCTAACCGTGTTCTAGCAATGGATTTGCACTCGGCTCAAATTCAAGGCTATTTTGATATCCCCTTTGACCATGTTTACGGTTCACCAGTATTGCTGGATTATCTAGCAAGCAAAGAACTGCCCGACCTTGTGGTTGTTTCCCCTGATGTTGGCGGTGTAGCGCGAGCCAGAGCATTTGCCAAAAAACTCAATGATGCCCCACTAGCAATTATTGACAAACGTCGTCAGGCACATAATGTTGCCGAAGTGTTAAATATCATCGGCGATGTTAAAGGCAAAACGGCAGTGTTGGTGGATGACATGATCGACACTGGAGGGACGATCGCAGAAGGAGCGCGATTACTGCGTGAAGAAGGGGCGCGTCAAGTATACGCTTGTGCAACTCATGCAGTATTTTCTCCACCAGCGATGGAGCGTTTGTCTAGTGGCTTGTTTGAGGAAGTGATTGTTACAAATACAATTCCTATACCAGAAAACAATCGTTTTCCCCAGCTAGTGGTGCTATCAGTAGCTAATCTCTTAGGAGAAACTATTTGGCGGATTCATGAAGATACTTCAGTCAGTAGTATGTTCCGCTAGCCAGATACACAGACTATCATTCGTATTACAGGCATAAATTACCCACACTGTTCTCTTGATCGGATGCAGTGTGGGCTTTTAGTTATTACTGTCTTTCTATAAGAACTTGAATCTTGAAAACTAAATAATCCAACAAAAATGGCTCGCTATATGCAGTAGTAAAATGGATGCAGCACTGCCAAATTAGAATAGTTTGATTCAGTTTGGACAATTTAGCTAAACAGGATAAAAGGATGGTTACAACTCCTAAAAAAGTAATTTCAGTTTTACCTCTGGAAAATGGCGATCGCTTATCTCGCTACGAATTTGAGCGTCGCTATCAAGCAATGCCGCATTTAAGAAAAGCTGAACTGGTTGAAGGAGTTGTGTATATCATGGCATCGCCACTGAGAATTAAAAGTCATGGCGAACCACATGCAGACCTGATCGGGTGGTTGTGGAACTATAAAACTGCAACACCTGGCGTTGTTATGGGAATTGAACCCACAGTGCGTTTAGATGCTGATAATGAACCACAGCCTGACGCGGTACTATTTATTCCAGGTAGACAAGCATTGATTAGTGAGGATGATTATATCCAAGGCGCACCCGAACTGGTGATTGAAGTGGCAGCAAGCAGTGCAGCCATCGATTTACATGATAAAAAACGCTCCTATCGACGAAATGGAGTACAGGAGTATATTGTCTGGCGAACATTAGATAATCAGTTGGATTGGTTTAGGCTGCAAGCAGATGAGTATGTTTCGCTACCAACCGATGAGCGGGGAATTATTCGCAGTCAGGTGTTTCCAGGGTTGTGGTTGTCGGTAGTTGCCTTACTCTCAGGAGAAATGGCAACAGTATTATCTGTATTACAAGCAGGTTTAGCTGCCACTGAACATCAAGAATTTATGCAAAAGTTGAATGAGAATATGGAAAAGCCCTCTTAGAAAAGGCTGATAAAAAAGATGACTCCTTACCGATACAGCCAAACTCGGAGTAGCGAAAGCAGTTGCTCAGTATCTACAGGTTTGGTAATGTAGTCAGAGGCTCCAGCCTCTATGCACTTTTCGCGATCGCCTGGCATGGCTTTAGCAGTTAAAGCAATTATTGGTAATGAACGAAACTGGTGTTGCTGGCGGATGGCGCGGGTGGTTTCGTAACCATCCATTTCCGGCATCATGATGTCCATCAAAACTATATTAATCTCAGGATTAGTTTGCAATTTTTCTATGCCATCTCTGCCGTTTTCGGCAAACAGCACTTGCATTTGATAGCTTTCTAAAAAGCTGGTGAGGGCAAAAATATTTCTTAGGTCATCATCTACAATCAAAATTGTCCGATTCGCCAGTACCGGATCATTTTGGTGTAGTTGCTCTAATATTTGCCGCTTTGGTGGAGGCAAATTGGCTTGTACCCGATGCAAAAACAGGGCAGTTTCATCTAACAACCGCTCTGGCGATCGCACATTTTTAATAATAATAGTCTCTGCTAGTCCCCGCAGTTGGGTTTCTTCTTGTCGGCTGAGTTCTTTGCCGGTGTAAACAATAATCGGCAGTTTCAAAAGCCTAGATTCTTGCTTTATTTCCTCAATTAGTGTAAAGCCGCTCATATCAGGCAGACCAAGATCGAGTACCATACAATCAAAGTGATGCGATCGCAAAATCGAGAGGGCTTCTGCCCCCGTACCCACTGCTGTACTATGAACATCGCCATTACCAATTAGTTCGATAATACTTTGGGCTTGTACGGGGTCATCTTCTACAATTAAGAGATTTTTTACCTGACGCTCAATAAAGCCTTTAATCTCAGTTAAGACCTGAGTTAACGCTTCTGGAGAAACGGGTTTTTGTAGATAGGTAATCGCTCCTAACTGTAATCCCCGTTGCTGTCTTTCATCAACAGAAAGTATATGTACTGGTATGTGTCTCGTGTCTGGCTTATGTTTCAGACGATCTAGTACCGTCCACCCATCCATTTCTGGCATGTGGATATCTAGCATAATTGCATCGGGCTTAAACTGTTGCGCTAGTGCTAAACCTTGTTTGCTCTGTAAGGCAACAATAGTTTTAAAGCCCTGCTCACGGGCCATATCTAATAAGATGCGGGCAAATTTATCATCATCTTCGATAATTAGCAAAATGCGATCGCCCGGTTGAATGATTTCGCGGTCATCTGGGATATCGTTGGGTAAGCTGACAAGAACTTTTGACGATGGAGAGATATCTACAGTTGTGAGTTTGTTTTCGACCATTGGCACTTCTTTGATGAGCGATGCCGCACGCATAGAACTGATTGGCCCAGAAGGTGATGGAGCGAGGGTATTTTTACCCTTCCCTTCATGTCGCCTTGGCAAGTAGAGGGTGAAGGTGCTTCCCTGACCTGGTTGGCTGAGTATTTCAATTCTTCCGCCCAACAGTTGAGACAGTTCGCGGCTAATGGACAAGCCCAAGCCTGTTCCCCCGTACTTGCGGCTGGTTGTGCCATCTGCCTGCTGAAATGCCTCAAAAATAATCTTTTGCTTTTCCTCTGGAATGCCTATACCCGTGTCGCTAACTGCAAAAGCAATCATGGGATTATCAACTTCGTCTGCTTTAGTTGCTGTGCCAATTTGTAACTTCACGCCTCCTTGTTCTGTAAACTTAAAGGCATTAGCAAGGAGATTTTTCAGCACTTGTTGCAGACGTTTGGAGTCGTTATAAATTGTCGATGGTAACTTGTCATCTCGTTCAATAGTAAAGCTGAGTTCTTTATTGTGGGCAACTTGCCGGAAAGTCTGCTCTAAAGATGTCTCCAAATCTGCAAGAGCAATTTGCTCAATATCGAGCGACATAGTACCCGACTCAATTTTTGCCAAATCTAGAATGTCATTGATTAATTCCAGCAAATCAGTTCCAGCTGAGTAAATAGTCCGGCTGTATTCTACCTGTTTGTCGGTCAAGTTGTTAAGAGAGTTATCTGCTAGTAGTCTTGCTAAAATTAACAGGCTATTTAGCGGTGTCCGTAACTCGTGGGACATATTCGCCAAAAATTCCGACTTGTATTTAGAAGACAATGCCAGTTGTTCAGCTTTTTCTTCAAAAGACTGCCTCGCCTGCTCAACTTCCTGGTTTTTGCGGGCAACTTCTCGATTTTGAACTTCTAACAATTCTGCCTTTTCTTCTAACTCCTCATTTAGTTGCTGTAATTCTTCGTTAGACTGTTTGACAAGAAATTGCGATTCCTCCAACTCCTGCGCCTGTTCTTCCAAGCGTTGATTGCTCTGCTGTAGTTCTTCTTGCTGGTTTTGCAGTTCTTCTGTTAAGGCAACAGACTCTTCAAGTAGTCGCTGAGTTTGCAATTGTGAGGCGATGTTATTTAAAAATACACCCAGAATTTCAGTCAATTGCTCTAAAAATGTCAGATGCAGATCGCTGAAAGACCCAAAGGATGCTAGTTCAATTACAGCACTCACCTGCCTCTCAAACAGTATAGGCAAAACAATAATATTTAGCGGTGAAGCTTCTCCCAAACCGGAACTGATACGGATATAGTCATTAGGAACTTCTGTTAGCAGGATTCTTTGTTTTTCTAAGGCGCACTGTCCCACTAATCCCTCACCCAAACGAAACTGATTTGCTAGATTTTTTCGCTCTTTGTAAGCATAACTACTCAATAGCTTCAGTACAGGCTCTTTGTCTATTGAATCCATGAAATAAAAAACGCCCTGCGATGCGCCAACCAGTGGTGCTAAATTTGACAAAATCAGGCGAGAGGCAGTTTCTAAATTTCGATGCCCTTGGAGCATTTGGGTAAATTCAGCTAAATTAGACTTTAGCCAATTTTGCTCGTCATTTTTTTGATTTGTGTTTCGCAGATTAACGATCATCTGGTTGAAGGTACGTGTCAATACACCAATTTCATCCTGGCGATCACTATCTGGTAAACTCACCAATAAATCCCCATCTGCCATTTTTTCTGCTAAATCAGAAATTTGCTTTAGCGGTGCTGAGATATTTCTGGTCAGGATAAATCCGATCAAAGCTAAGATTAAAGAAAATAAGGGAATACTATATACAATACTGACGATCGTTTGCCGACCAGCTAGTTTTGCTTTTTCAGAGCGCTGTTTCAGCAGTGCATTCTCCTCATTTTTCATCGCCTGAATAAGTTTCTGAATATTATCCATCAGTTGCTTACCCTGGTCTGTCAGGACAGCTTTTTGAGAAGCTTCTAAGCCTTGGCTTTGCCGTAGCTCAATGACATCTTTCATTACAGCCATTCTCTCAGTTAGTAATGGCTGCAAAGTATCAAGCCGATTTTGTTGGTTAGGGTTATCTGCTGTTAATCTTTGAAGCTCCTTGACTTTTTGATTCAGTACTTCAATAGCAGCGTTATAAGGTTCTAAATAGCGTCGTTCTCCAGTAATAATGTAACCGCGTTGCCCAGTCTCAGCATTTGTCAGTTGCAAATTGAGGTCTTCAAGCTGACTCAACACCTGGTAAGTATGGCTTTCTTTTGCCGAAGTTTCAATTAGCTCATTGGTGCTTTGATAGGAGATTAAACCAATAGTGGTCAGAGTTGCCAAACTCAGGGCAAAACTAATTCCAATTTTGGTTCCAATCTTCAAACTTTTTAACATTATTCCAGGCAGATATTCTAATAATTTATATTTTTGGCACTATTCTGATTATGTTTTAGCTATATAAATTTAATAAATTTACTTTGTATATGTCTAATTTGCAAACTTTAAATTATATTAACTACGTTTTATTTATCTACATATTAAGATATTTTGTCACCCCTTTTATCATAAAGATATATTTTTATAATATTTTGATATTTTGTTTAAGATTATATTTTGAAATAGTATAACTTATTTCTAAAGGAACAGCCAGAATTTTTTTAATTGAATCCTGTGATAGATTATTAAATACTGTTATGATATTATAAATTAAATAATAGAGTTCCACTAAAGAATGGTGATTTTTATGAATACTGTACTTGACCACAAGACCAAAATTTTGCAAAGGACAAAAGATATAATTTATCGGTGGATTGAGAACCATAATAAAATACTGTCCTAACTCTGAATACTGGTCATATCTCATAAAAATAGAAATGAGTTCAGAGCCAGAAATGCGGATAATTAATTATGAAAGCCCAATTTTATGATTTGAAACAGATATTATCTTACCCCAAGATGAGACTGTTGAAGCTTAAATTTTAGTTTAAGATAATCTTTTTTAGTAAAAATTGATTTGATGATATTAAGTAACTTCATGTTCGCTGAATATTTTTTGATAATGCTTAATACAGCTTTAAACGCTGATAAAATTTCTGGTAATGCTACTCAAGCCTCGTAATTAATCATCCCTTATAGGTAGAGACAAACTAAACATAAACAGTGGTATGACATTTATAATGGTCACATTAAATGTAAACATTACCCTGCTTCCGGCTTCCCTCTCATTAATAAGGAGATAAATTGAGGATGAGTTTTTATATTTGTATTTATTTTGCTCGAACTTTGCTTAAATAAAGTTGTAGAAGGCAACTTACATTTAAGTGATTATGTAATTTATAGTAAAAGCAGTACACTCTTTACGTTTAAGGGACGTTTATAGAGAAAGTCCTTTTAAAACAATCAGACATTAACACAAGCCTATTGACTAATAACCTGGCGATCGCTTCTAGTTGCATTAACTACAGATGGGGTATAGATGCAAAATTTTTCAATTTTGTGATTTTCCAAAATAGCTCTTGCACCTGCCATGTAGATATCAGTACTATTTATCATTAATAAATAATTGCCAAGGGTCACTTGACGTTCATAATATCTAGCTAGATCCTCAGATATTCCCAAAGTAGTATATTGATCTTTGGAACTGCTGATATCTACCTCAGTAATACCATTCAGTGTATTTGTATCTTTAGCAATCACCGACACTTGAGCCATAGGAAAGCCAGCTATTTTTAGTTCAGTAAGTGCTTTTTCTGTGTCTTGGCGCGTAGAAAAAACACCAACTGCATTTTTATAGCGACTATTTGGAGTCAAATATGGATCGTAAATGCTCCACTGTTGAATATCACGGCGATTAAAAATCCTTTTAGCAAGACGAATCTCTATATCTATGCCGTTTACTATTACCAAATGGTAACCTTTGGAAATTAAATCGATGTAACCTTGACCTTGTTCTTTAGGAATCCCTAAACCTAGTAGCACATGATGCAAATCACCTGTAGTTGCATTGTTCGTACCACCAGTTAAAGTGGCAGCGATCGCAGTTACTTCTGCTCCGGTTATAAAGACTCGTCCTATACCAGGAATTACCCAAAGGATTAAACCCACTAATAAGCCAGTAATAGCTAAAGCAGCACCTGTAAACGCTTTAGCACTTTCTGAGGATGTATTATTGCCAGTGCGATCTTTAACTTCAACACTAGCAATATCGCTTTCTTCTACATTCCGTGCAATTATAGAAACTTTGTGCATGGGAAAATTAGAAGCTTTTAGTTCCTGAACTACCAACTGTATATCGGAACACCTAGCGAAAACTCCTATAGTTGTTCGCTCTTTTTCTAATGTCATTTTATCGGTTTATTGCAGCTTTAAGCAATTCCCAAGAGTGTTAGCTAATATGAGGTAATTACACAGCTCGGCGAGTCAGTAAACCCCAAAGGAAAATTAGTAGCATAGCGCCAAGAACAGCAAATAAAATGCTTCCAAGAGAGAATGCTCCAGCAGATGCGGCTGCTGCCGAACCACTGCCTAGCAAGACTTGACCTAAATAACCGCCGACTACTGCTCCAAGTATTCCTAATATGATGGTGGAGACAATACCGCCACCTTGGGTTCCTGGATAAAATAACTTAGCTAACGCACCTGCAATTAAACCCAAAACTAGCCAAGCAATAATGTTTCCCATTGAATTTCTCCTTCTTTGAAAATCTTATTTGTTTGCTTTTGACTATATTCATATTAAAGTTTTCCTGCAAAATTCCTGATCTATCTAGAGAACTAATATCAAAAATCTTTAGATATCATTTGAATATTCACTCCTTTGTCTTCGAGGATGAATATATAAAGTTAGTATTTGCCTCTTAATCTCTTAATTATGGTTGTGCATAACTTAGAGTCGGGAGCATCGCTTTGCTCACAACTCAGGAGTCAGGACTATAGAAAGAGCTAGTTGATAAAGTTGGCGACGAGGAAGGGAGGTAAATTTTGCTAACTGACGGCTAGCTTGCGATCGCGATATTCCCTGACTAATTAACTCTTTCAATTCGGCTTTCAATTCCTCTTCTGTCAGTTGGGGCTGACTGTCCCGAATTCCTGCCACTACTAATGTATATTCACCTTGGGGTTCTCGTTGGTTATAGTAAGCGCTCGCCTCAGCAATTGTCCCCCGCCAGAATTCTTCATACAATTTAGTTAGCTCCCGTCCCAGCACAATTTGGCGATCGCTTCCCCAAACAAGAGCTAAGTCTTGTAAAGTATCTCGCAAACGGTGCGGCGATTCGTAGAAAATCAATGTGCGAGATTCTGTTTGCAGAGATTCTAAATATTCTTGTCTCTGTTGACTTTTAGCTGGGAGAAAGCCTTCAAAGACAAACCGATCCGTTGGTAATCCAGATGCGCTTAATGCAGTAATTGCTGCACTAGCGCCAGGAATGGGAACTACTGTTATTCCCGCCTCAATACAGGCTTTCACCAATTCATATCCAGGATCGGAAATTCCTGGCATTCCAGCATCACTCACCAGAGCGATCGCTTTATCGTTAACTAAATACTCTAATAATTCTGGGATGCGGCTGGTACGATTGTGTTCGTGATAACTCACCTGGGGAGTCTTAACTTGAAAATGCTGTAATAATTTTCCCGTGTGACGCGTATCTTCCGCAGCAATAATATCTACAGTCTGTAAAATTCGCACCGCCCGAAAGGTTATATCTTCCAGATTGCCAATTGGTGTGCCGACAACGTAAAGTGTTCCTGGTTTTGGATCGGTTTGCATAAGTAAAAGTTAGAAGTTTGTAGAGACGCGATTCATCGCGTCTGTGCTATGTAGAGACGCAATTCATCACGTTTGTGCAGGAGAGACGGGAGAGACGCGATTCATCGCGTCTGTCCAAGAGAAACGCGATTTATCACGTACAAGAGGTAAAAATAATAATTTATGCACCTATACGAACATATATGAGAAATGGATAATCTAAAATCCAAAATCCAAAATCCAAAATCGGATCGTGGGTTATTTGTAGGTTTAGTAACCTTAGATTTGATTTACCTTGCTAACTCTGCCCCTAAGAATAATCAGAAGATTGTCGCTACTGACTATACTGTGGCAGCAGGGGGGCCAGCTACAAACGCGGCTGTGACTTTCAGCCATTTAGGAAATCAGGCTACAGTCTTGGGTGTAGTGGGTTCTCACCCCATGACGCAGCTAATTCGGGGTGATTTGGCAAATTACAAAGTTGCGATCGCAGACCTTGAGCCTACCACTGATTTAGTACCGCCTGTCTCCTCAATCATTGTCACCCAAACTACGGGTGAACGAGCTGTAGTTTCCATCAATGCTGTCAAAACTCAAGCCAATAGCGCATCTATCCCGCCAGATATTTTGCAAAATGTCGATATAGTACTGATTGATGGACATCAAATGGCGGTTAGTTATGCTATAGCCCAAATGGCTAAAGTCAAGAATATCCCAGTAGTAATTGATGGTGGAAGTTGGAAGCCTGGATTTGAGCAAATTCTGCCTTTTGTAAATTACGCCATCTGTTCGGCTAATTTTTATCCCCCTAACTGCCAGACTGGAGAAGACGTTTTTGCCTACCTGGGCAAATTTGACATTTCTCACATCGCCATCACCCACGGACACAAACCAATTGAATACTTTAGTTGCACCAAAACTGGTATTGTGCATGTACCGCAGATTCAAGCAGTTGATACATTAGGGGCTGGAGATATTTTTCACGGTGCTTTTTGTAATTACATTTTAAGAGAAAGCTTTACTAATGCATTGGCACTGGCGGCTAATATTGCTGCTGATTCTTGTAAATTTTTTGGCACTCGGCGCTGGATGGATTTAAGATAATTCGTAATTCGTAATTCGTAATTCGTAATTAGTTAAACTAAGTATCGCTGTGCGTCTCTAATCACGTTATACATATTTTTAGATAGGCCAAATTAATGAAAGACTTACAAGAAATATTAGCGATCGCTTGTGAGATAGGTTGGGGTGCAGCAGATATACTGCGATCGTATTATCACGGGACTGCAAAAGATCCTAATTTAGATGTGCAATATAAACAAAATGAACCTATTACCGTTGCCGATGTAGCTGTAAGTCAATACATTTTGCAGAGACTACAAGCAACTTTGGGTAATGAAGATTTTGCTTATATTAGCGAAGAAACCTATCAATCTCCAAGTGGTATAGCACAGCCCTCCCCACCTTGGGTATGGATAATTGACCCTTTGGATGGCACACGAGACTTTATCGAAAAAACAGGAGACTATGCAGTTCATATTGCTTTAGTCAAAGAAACACGCCCAGTTTTGGCAGTGGTGGCAATCCCAGAGGCTAAAAAGTTATATTACGCTATCAAAGGCGGGGGTACATTTGTCGAAACTCGTGATGGTTCTGTTGGTTTACAAGTGTCGTCAGGTAAACGAATTGAGGATTTAACTTTAGTCGTTAGTCGTTCTCACCGCAACCAACGCTTGGATTACTTACTACAAAAGTTACCTTGTCAAAATCATAAATCTGTAGGCAGTGTAGGTTGCAAAATCGCCACCATAGTCGAGCAACAGGCAGATATCTACATTTCCCTTTCCGGCAAGTCTGCACCCAAAGATTGGGATATGGCAGCACCAGAATTGATTTTAACAGAAGCTGGTGGTAAATTTACCCACTTTGACGGCACCCCGTTGCAATATAACATCGGTGATATCAATCAATGGGGAGGTTTGCTGGCTAGTAATGGCGAATATCACGAGGTGCTGTGTAAAGAAGCAGAAAGGATTTTAACGCAGTTTGAGTATAGCTAAATGAGGCATTTCAGGATGAATACTTTTTAATTTGCTTTTAAAACAGTTAATCATGATATGATTAACCCCAATACAAATAATAATCTTTACTTTTAGTCCACAGCGTAATTTTCAAAGCACTAAATACCAGGGCGATCGCTAGTTGATTGCGATTTTCTGTTAAAAGTGTAACTTGTATAATACAAGCAACAAAAGCCAGTCAGTGGAGAAGTCTACAAACCTAAACTTAAGGTTTGATTTGTGAATAAAATTCACAATAAGACGATATTCAAAGGCTGAAGGCTGTGCTAGACTCATGTGTATGAAAGATTATTTTCGGTTGAGTAACTCGTTTTGATTTCTAAAAAGTGTCTCTCCGAATTTAACTATCTACACTCCCTGAATTCGGAGATTTCTATGTCAATTTACGTCGGGAACCTGTCCTATCAGGTTACAGAAGAAGACCTAAAGCAGGCTTTTGCAGAATACGGAACAGTAAGTCGTGTTCAACTACCCACAGATCGGGAAACAGGTCGGCCGCGTGGGTTTGCTTTTGTGGAAATGGAATCAGACACGCAAGAACAAGCTGCCATTGATGCACTTGATGGTGCTGAGTGGATGGGACGTGATTTGAAAGTGAACAAAGCTAAACCTCGTGAGGAAAGAAGCGGTTCCTCTCGTGGTAACTGGGGTGGCGCTAGTCCTCGCCGCAACAATAATCGCTACTAAGTCGATTCCTAAAAATTTCACATTTCCAGTCTCCAGCAGATAAAGCCAAAGGCTCCACTCTGCTGGAATATTTTATAGCTATACCGTATGACTCTAGCCCTTTCAAGGTGATTGGTAAAATAAAATTGTTTTTCTCAAGGTTCTCTGTGCCTCTGCGGTTTAAAAATTATTTAATTAACCGCAGAGGCGCTGAGGACACACAGAAAAGAAGTTCAAGAAGAATTTATAGACTAAAATTTTCGTGCACCTTGAAAGGGCTACCTATGACTCTCACTAGTTGAGAGTAGACGCAAACGCGAGAGCGTCTGTCTGCAACATGCTGTTCGCGTTCTTAGAGAAACGACTTCTTGCAGGATAACCTAATACTAAGAATCATTGCTTTCCTTATATTTCACTTTGTTCAACCTAACCTACAAATATTTTATCAAACAGAATTCAGGAGTCAGGAGCCAGAATTCAGAATTGAATTCTGTGTGACTGGCGGATGAATAAGTGGGTTTAAGACCCCCGCTAAATCAAAGATTTAGCGGTCTACAATGAGTGGCGGGTCTGAATCCCCCACTCATTGATTCTGACTCCTGAATTCTGACTTCTGAATTCTTCTTCAATTTTTCAGAGTAATAGAGAGCCATAGTTTGTTGAGTTCCATTTGCGGAACTTGCAACAATATAAATGTATCTTCCTGTATATCCATAAAGTATTGTAGATATCGTTAGTCTGCAATCCTTGGCTCTGGATTTTAAAAAAAATGTTACGACTTTATCATTTATTATTAGGTCTTATTTTGCTGGTGTTAATACCACTGGGAGCAAAATTTGTTCTTCCGCAATTTTCTGCACCCAAAGTAGTAAAATCCCCCGCAGTTGCGAAACTTCCTAACCCTAATGAGGGAAATATATGGCAGAAAATTTTAGGAAATACTGCTGCTCCAACGAATTGGCAAGTTGCTCCTTGTAAGGGAAATGCGCCTTTATTATGTGTCTCATCCAAAGAGGAACTTTTGGGTACAGTTGAGATTAACATTTACCCATTAGCAAACAACGAGGATTTCCAAAAGAAACTCGTAGCTGTTGGTATTCCACCTGGTTCCCAAGTGGACTACCAAAGTTCCAAATACCAAACCCAGGTATTAGCAGCACTCAAGGCTTGGGTTGTAGAACACTACGCTGCTTTTGCCAAAGACCGTCAAGGTGAATATGGTAAAGAGATTACTTTCTTAACCTACCCACCTCAACTAGTACCCGTTGGTAAGCTTCAAGGAATCCGCTATGGTTTCGCCGGACTTAAGCAAAAAGGTGGAGTCCAAGAGCAACATATTGGTCATGTTGCCTTTGATGGCAATAAACTTTACGTAATTACCACTGCCTTTGATCCAGGTTCGCAAACAGGTAAATTTGACAAACTGGAAAACTTGGCTATTTTTCAACCTTACTTATATGCGATCGCAGCAGATTTGCGTTTACCCTAATTGGTATTGGGCATTGGGTATAGGGGATGGGTTATTCTCCTTGTCCCCTTACTAACCTATTCTCAATCAACCTAAATCTCAGCTACCGCCCGTTCAATCAAGCGACGTGCTAAAGTTTGCGTCCCGGTATGTTCATAATAATTTGTTGCGACATCTAGGAATGCCGCGAGGTAGTCTAACTTGTCATCGGTAATATCGGCAAAGCTTTGCAAGTTGTGGACAACCTTTTGTGGCGTTAAATTATTCGCGCTGACAATACCACTCATCCAACCTTTAACAGAGTCAAAACTTTCGCCGATAAAGTTGAGTTTACTACCAGCATTGTTGCCTGGAATCACATCTTTGATGTTTTGGAAAGTCGAGTTTTTTTCTAATTCTTGTGGATTTGTTTGATTAAGCCCAGATATTGCTTTGCTAATGAAGTCTGGGCCTAGAGGGATCAAACCATCAACGCAAACTAATGCCACCATGCGGATAAGCGACTCACCACTATACTCACCTAAAGAGGCGACAAAATCCCCAATACTATCTCCGGGAATGCCGTTAATTTGACAAAAGGCTACTAACTCAGCGACTAATTTCAATGTCAAATCAATGGTTTGGGCTTTATCAGGTTTAGGAGTAACAGAGTTTAAAAAACCCAATAATGGAATTTTCTCGCCAACTTTGTTAGCTAAAGCTGCTGTACCAAGTGCTTTATCTGTACCATCAACGGTTTGATATAACCACAAGGCTGTTTGGTATCCTTGGGATTTATCGTTAAATAGATAAATTGCTCGTTCACCAATTTGCTGAATTAAATCTTCGTCGTCTTCGCCAGTAACAGTCTTAATCGTGTTGACAAAGCCGACGGTATTGTGCCACTCTCCAGGAGCAACAAAATCGAGGGAATTCAACATAGAAATGGTCAAGCCACCGGTTGGCAATTGATCAACCAAATCAACAATCGATTTACTCACAAAAATCTCCTTATTTAGGTTTTATTATCTGAATGTTCATAGTACAAATCATTTCAGGTTAGCCAGACCATTAAGATTAAACTTTTCTAGCCAATCTGCGCGATCGCTAGCTGTAAATGACGGATCGCGGGAAAGTGCTTTTACTTGGTAATTACCTACCAAAATTGCAGTTTGCGTCTTACCAACTTCTAGTGCGGGATAACCGCCAATTTTTTTGGTACTCTTTGAGAATTTTGCTGCTGCGCCAGGTGTGCTAGTGGTATCAGAAATAGACAGCAATGCTATATCTTTACCGCCTTTTTTCAACTTCGCTTCTGCAAAGCCTTTTTTCTCTTGGCTATAGACGCGCTGGTAGCCACCGCCTGAATTAGGGAAAAATTTATTAAATTGGCTACCCTGAGTTGCATTTTTAGCAACCGCAAGACCCTTTTTTTGTTGAGTGCTTTCTTTTTGTGCCTGGTCAAAACGTCCAGGTGTTTTTGGACTACAGGCTGTTGTCAGTAATAAAACTGAGAGCAATAAAGCAGCCACTACCCTACGCCCACGGTGTAAAATCATTTCTTAGCTTCTCCTTATAGTTGAGCTTTGAGGCAATTATCTGCGCTGCTAGCAATTATTACCTGTAAAATTTACTTTTTGATAATTATTTCCTAAGTTCTGAACTATAGCACTTCAAAAAAATGTACCGATTAAACCAATGCAAAAACGCCCTCCCTTTCAGGAGAGCGTCTTTTACTTATAGATTAGATAAGCCTGAATAGCGTATCTCAGATTAGATTAACCGTTGATAGCAGGAGCGCTCAAAGCGACAGGAGCAACATCACCAGCAGC
>NZ_JAVRBS010000056.1:0-12573 GCF_034531155.1 Nostoc sp. ChiVER01
TCTTTGTAAATTAATTGTTCAGCGCAAGTAAATTGGCCAGTTGTATGATATTCTTTATTTATAGGGAATCTAAAACCAGAATAAAAACTCCTTAGATTCCTTTGAAGTGAGTATCAGCCCAGCCTCATCAGTTATTGGTGACGGCATAACGTTAATCGAAGTGGAGCAAAACCGCCCAAAAATCGGTTTTTCGTTTGGCGAAGCCGTTGCCATAGCGTAGGCTGGACTGATTTTTCTATGTATCTTCTTTGCAGCGAAAATAATGCTTGTCTTGCTGTGATGAAGTGAAAATTTCTTATGCATCTGCCGTATCTTTGGAAGTTTCTTGAATTATTAGTGACAGGATTCTGACTAATTTTTGGTACTCTTGTTGTATCTCGCATCCCACTAATATTTACTGCCATATTTGTAAAACGCTGGTTAACTTCTAGCAAGTAACTGCAATATTTATAGTGCTGGATAGACGGCTGATGTCTACTATCTAACAGCATCAATGCAGTCACAAACTATGTAGTAAACATTTTCAAGAATTAAAACTCCAATTTGATTCAATACTCTGCTTGATTACACCATAATCTTGGAGCCGAATTAATAAGTCTGCGCCATTACCGAGGTTTTTATGCGGAAAATCGCTATTTATGGAAGAGGGGGAGTTGGCAAGTCCACAACGACTCAAAACGTAGTGGCTGGACTGACTGATATAGGTCGTAAGGTGATGGTTGTAGGGTGTGACTCGAAAGCAGACTCCACCCGGCTCCTTTTGGGGGGATTCCACCAGAAGATTGTACTTGATACGTTGCGTAAAGAAGAAGAAGATGTGAATTTAAAAGACTTCCGCCAAGAGGGATGGGGGAAGACATTGTGTGTGGAATCGGGTGGGCCGGAACCTGGTGTGGGATGTACAGGTCGAGGCATTCTGACATCAATTGGGTTGCTAGAACAATTAGGTGCTTATGATGATGCAGTTAGACTAGATTATACATTTTATGATGGCCTGGGTGATGTCGTATGCGGTGGATTTGTCATGCCCATTCGTGAGCGCAAAGCTCAAGAAATTTACATTGTCACTTCTGGGGAAATGATGGCGATGTATACCGCTAATAACATCTGCCAAAGCATTCAAAAATACGCTCCTATAGGCGGTATACGTTTGGGAGGATTGATCTGTAATTCTCGCAAAGTCGATCAGGAAAACGATCTAATTAAGGCTCTGGCAGAGAAACTAGGGACTCAAATGATTTACTCCATACCCAGAGACAACATAGTGCAACGGGCAGAGTTCCACCGCAAGACGGTAATTGAGTATGCTCCTGAGTGTGAACAGGCGCAGCACTATCGTAACCTGGCAATGGCAATTGACCAAAATACAGATTTTGTCACTCCGAAATCTATGTCTAACGATCAGCTAGAGGAACTGCTGGTAAAGTTTGGGTTGTTTGACTAGGACGATGCAGTAGGGGTTATCCCTCATACAAAGTTTCTGGAGCAATTGGCAATCTCTGACTCGAAAAAGCAGAAAAAACTGCGTAAACTTCTTACCACCATTTGAGAAATCAGCGTTCTGAACTACGCCAAAATTCGTCTACCTCATTGAAGGAGGAGAACTCATTATGTTGACCGAAGAGGTTTTAGTCCAAAAATTTACTACCGTAGTCAAGGAACGCTGTGCCAAAGTCGGCGAGTTGCTCCAGTACTGCCATGTCGAACTCGTAAACTCTTACTGGGGTTGTCCTCCAAAACTTATACAACATTTTGTTGTTTATTATCCTAATATGCTGTTTGCCTCGATTAATGCCAACAAAGACGTTTTTAGAGACGTTGCCCAAAACTTGGGGATATGTCAGGCTGTTTGCATAAATGCCACACGCATTATCCGCGATCCCGCCTCAAGATTGAAGGAAAAGAATCCGATCTTATGGTTGGAACTCCAGTGGGTGGCAGTCCCAACTAAAAAAGGCAATTGGCATTTAGATCAGGATTTACCGCACTCGGACTAAGTACAGTTTTGCGTCAAACCGTGGCGAATTGAGGGTTGAAATTTAAACGCAAAGGGCGCAGAGTATAACGCAAAGTCTGTTTGAGTCTATTCGCTACGAATTAATGCAAAGCTGTACTAAGTTTTGTGTTGGTGATATAGCTTGCCGACTGCGATTGCTAAATCACTAAAATCGTATCCCAAAGTGCAAGTATTTTAGCGATATGGATGCTATACTTGCAAAAAATAAGCAAAATTGTCAAAACATCAAGATGTCTGACAACAAAAATAGCGACACTAAAAAACCTTGCTATTGACCCAACAAATTTAAGTTTATCTGCTGCGGCTTTTTCTAACGGAGAGATACAGCCTCATGAAACTGGATGTGAATCTTTGCAATAACCTGAAGTCAATTAGAACTCGCTTGGGCATGAGTCAACAAGAATTAGCTAATATAGCTGGCGTAACTCGTCAGAGTATTGGTGGTGTGGAATTAGGACAATATGCTCCTTCTGTTGCTATGTCACTACGTTTAGCTAAAGCGCTTGGTTGCCAAGTCGAGGACTTATTCTGGTTTGAGGAAGATTTACCAGAAGTTGAGGCAATTCTTGCGGGATCAGTCCCTAAGCAACAGCGATCGCGAGTTAGTCTAGCGCGGGTTGGGGATCAATGGATAGCTTATCCTCTCGTTGGGAACGATGCTTTTCGGATCGAAATGATTCCAGCTGATGGTGAGACAGTTGCGGTAAGTCAAGAGACTGCGGAATCCGTAAGAGTAAAAGAATTCCCTTGCATCAGCAAATTGCCATTAGCGTCAGCACTTCGGCTACCCTCAGTGACCGAGGTAGCTAGTAACAAGGCTCACTCTGAGGATGAAGCACAGAACCAGATCGGTACAAATAAAGTCCAGGTTCGGCTTCTAGATGATATGGATAAACTGCACAATACAGTTGTGATTGCTGGTTGTACACCTGTGCTTTCCCTCTTAGCAAGAGCAACTGAACGTTGGCATCCAAAACTACGAATTCATTATCGTTTCGCCCATAGCGGGGCTGCATTGCGTAGTTTGTGCCGAGGTGAAGTTCACATTGCAGGTATGCACTTATACGATGCTGACACTGGGGAACATAATATCCCCTTTGTACGGAAAGCATTAACAGATAAAAGTGCAATTTTGATTACCCTTGGAGTTTGGGAAGAAGGTTTGTTAGTCCCACCAGGAAACCCAATGGGAGTTAAAAAAGTTTCCGACTTAGTCGAATTTGGAGCAACTATTGTCACCCATGAAGTAGGTTCTGGCAGTCGGATGCTTTTAGAACGGAAACTCCAAGAGGAAGGAGTGCCATTGCACAAAGTTAAAGGATCTGACCATATCGTTCATAGCCATCAAGATGTTGCCTTGTCTGTAGTCTCAGGAATCGCTGATGCAGGTATCAGTACGGCATCTATAGCTACTGCCTTTGGTTTGGGATTTATCCCCCTTCATCGGGCGCGATATGACTTGGTGATTATTAAAGAATACCTGGAAGAAGAACCAGTAAAGCAGTTTCTCAGTATCTTGGGACATCAGCTAGTGCGATCGCAATTAGAGATTCTCGGCGGCTATGACACTAGCAATATTGGAGAAGTGGTAGCAAATATTTCGTAATTCGTAATTGTTACACTCCAGTTAAGAAATATGTCTTTTAGTTTCCATAACTCAAGTTAGCTGCTTTGTCTTTCAATTACTAATTACTCAAGCAAATCAAAATTACCCAACAAGTTAGCTACAAAATGAATCGTCACTTCACTATGAACAAACATCCAGTTCAAATTAATGATACAACCTTGCGAGATGGTGAACAAGCTGCGGGTGTAGCCTTTAATGTTGAAGAAAAAATTGCGATCGCTACTTTTCTTGATGCCATTGGTGTTCCAGAACTAGAAATTGGCGTTCCGGCAATGGGACAAGAAGAAGCAGAGTCGATCCGAGCGATCGCTAATCTGGGATTAAATGCCCAGTTACTTGGCTGGAACCGTGCTAAATTGTCTGATATCCAGGCATCTATAGATTGTGGTTTGGAACGGGTGCATATTTCCGTTCCTGTCTCAGAAATTCAGATTGCCGCCAAGTTTGGGGGTAAGCAGCAGGTAATGCTGGATCTTCTGCGGGATGCGATTAATTTTGCTTGCGATCGCGGTTTAGCTGTATCTGTTGGCGGAGAAGATTCTTCCAGAGCCGATCCATCTTTTCTACTGGATGTGGCGTATTATGCTCAAGAGTTGGGAGCTTTCCGGTTTCGCTTTTGTGACACTGTAGGAATTCTCGACCCTTTGAACACTTACAGTAAAGTTCGCTCCCTTGTGCATCATCTATTCATTCCGATAGAAATGCACACGCATAATGATTTTGGACTGGCAATGGCGAACTCGCTAGCTGGTATTGAAGCAGGGGCGCGATCGGTCAACACTACCGTAAATGGGATTGGCGAACGCGCAGGTAATGCGGCATTAGAAGAAATTGTGATGGCATTGAAACACCTCTACGGCATTCCAACAGGTATTAATACAAAACGATTGCTGGAACTATCACGGTTAGTTGCAAAAGCTGCTAATTGGTCGGTTCCTCCCTGGAAAGCGATCGTGGGTGAAAATACTTTTGCACACGAGTCGGGGATTCATGCTCATGGTGTGTTGCAAAATCCTGGTACTTACGAACCGTTTGCACCGGAAGATGTTGGTTGGGAACGTCGCCTTGTTGTAGGCAAACATTCCGGTCGGCATCTGATATTTAGTGTGCTGCAAGAACATGGAATCACGCTCAGTCAACTAGAAATTCAATCAGTGCTAGATGCTGTAAAGCATCAGTCAGTAAAAGTTAAACGCAGTCTCACTGTTGAAGAACTCCTGAGTTTGGTTCCCCAAGGATGAACGCACACATCTACAAGGCGAGTTGTCTTGTACCTAAACAAATTTGCAATGGGGTTGGTAATCGCTCTGAAATCGTAAAAAAGCGTTCAAGTTCAAAAGTTGATTATGACAAATCCAACACAACTACTGCGATGCGTGCGACGAGACAAACTATTGCGATCGCGTGAAATTCCTTTCAATCACGAAATTGATTGGAATGACTCCTAAGTGTTCCGGCGATGAAACAACTGCTTCTTGAGCAAAGCTTCTTGATGCAGAGGTAAATCGGTTGTTGATGCTCCAATACCACTTGATGTCCAGGGTAATCATGATTGGTTAATTTTACTAAAGCGTTTTTTCTACCATGCTTAACTTTGATTCCATTCGTACCACAGCAATGCAAAAAGTTCCATACAATTGGGCTTTGATCAAAAACCTGCTTTCACCAGAAGCAAGCTTAGAACTAGCTGCCACTTTTCCTCACGAAGAGTTTCATTTGTCGGAAGGGGAGGGATACGGATATCTGTGGAGAAAAATGTTTGTCACTAGTGAGGATATTTCCTTAATGCTCAGATTTGGCGATAGTCGCTGGCAGCAGCGCATTGCAGAAGGGAAATTTACTAGTGATTTGGGACACCTTAGTAATACCTGGCGCCAGTTGATAGAAGAACTGTGGACAGATTCTTACCGCAAAGCTTTAGCCGAAATGTCTGGGTTAGAGTTAAAAAACTGTGCAATGGGTATTGGGTTTCGTCGGTATAATTTTGGACACTCCCATCGTCCTCATACAGACGAGCCGAACAAAGTTTTAACTCATCTGCTATTTTTCAATCAACAATGGTCTGTAGACTGGGGAGGCTGTTTGCGAATTCTCAAAGACTCCCAGCCAGAATCTGCCTTCCAAGACATTCTACCCGTCAGCGATTCCTCAGTTGCAATCGTACGTTCTGACAATTCTTGGCATACGGTTACTCCGCTTACTTGCCCTGCATCTGAGTCTCGGCTAGCTTTACGAGTTGCTTTTTTTCGGAACGATCTAACTTCAGATTTTGGAGAAACCCAGCTAGCTGCGTAGCAATTAAGTATTTTCTCTCTACTTTTGTTAGAAAATCAGCCTCCTGATTTTCTGGTTCTTCCTTTTCGTTGTTGGTAATCCCTCTGAAATCGTCAAAAAGTGTTCAGGTTCAAAAGCTGACTATGACCAATCCTACAGAACTACTGCGATCGCGCTACGGTGAGATTCCCTTCAATTATGAAATTGACTGGAACGAATCTCTAGAAACACTACTAGCTCACCGTTCAGTCCGGTCTTATCTATCCGATCCTTTACCACCAGGAACCCTAGAATGGCTAGTTGCTGCTGCTCAATCTGCTCCTAGTTCAGCTAATATGCAAACCTGGAGTGTAGTAGCAGTTGAAGATCAAGAACGCAAAGCAGAATTATGCAGGCTGGCTAATAACCAAGTATGGATTAACCAAGCTCCCGTATTCTTCGTTTGGTTAGCAGATTTAGGTCGTCTGGCTCATGTTGCCCTAAGTCGCGGACTAACTCCCGTAGCCCTGGATTACGTAGAACTCTTGGTTAAAGCCATAGTCGATGCTTCAGTCGCAGCGCAAAATGCGATCATAGCTGCTGAATCTGTTGGTTTAGGAACGGTATATATCGGTGCAATCCGCAAAAGTACTCAAGAGGTAGCCACATTATTGAATTTGCCACCTTTTGTATTCCCTGTGTTTGGATTGTGTGTGGGTTATCCCAATCCTGAAGCACAACCTGTTGTTAAGCCACGTCTACCTCAGCCAGCTGTATTCCACCGGGAAACCTATAAATTGGCAGAGCAAGATGAAGCGATCGCTCACTACAACGACATCATGAAAGAATTCTATACTGAACAAAAGATGAATGTCGCTGGTGATTGGTCGCAACACTCAGCCGAGCGGATTGCCACTTTAGACTATTTAAAAGGGTGTAAGTACTTACGTGATACTCTGAATAACTTCGGCTTCAAATTGCTATAAAAGGAGTCAACAGCCGAAAGACACAAAGAACTCTAAGCATTCACCATACCCTTAATCTTAAGTAAGCTAGCAAGAGCGGCGACTAAAGGAGAACTTCTGATATCTGGACTAAAGCTTTTGATGCTTAAAGGCTTAAAACCTTACACTCAGTCTCAAAAGATGATTTTGGTGCGTAAGTCTCAGGAATAAATATAGAACTTACGCGCCGTAACATAATTATGTCATTGCGAGTGCAGCATCTCTAATAGAAGCAATCTCAAATCCTAGTAGTCTGTCCCAAAAGTTTTGATAGGTGAATCAGTTTTAAATTTTTCTTCTTTACCTCTTCTACTTTGCGCTCTTTGCGTCCTTTGCGGTTCGTTCTCTTAATTCTCAGAATTAATGGGACAGACCAATAGTAATCTATCAAGCGAAGTTTAAAAGGTAAAGGGACGATCCACAAAGACACGAAGTACACGAAGCAAGGAAAAAGAAAGGAAGAGAAATTGAAGAATTTATCTACTTGTCAAAATTGACTTGACAGACCAGTAGTTTTACGTTTTCAGTGCGTAAGTCCTAAAATAGACTCGCTAACTTGTCAGATACAGCAATTCTCCTGCTTGAAACCTTTGTAATAATTTGAGGAATCTGAAGGTATTTAAGCAGTCAACAGGCTGACCAAAAATGTAGAACTAACCCGCAAAACCAAAGGAACTTCAAACAATGAATAATCTATCTACCAAAGACCTCAACAGACTACGCTCTCAAAGCAAAATAATTGTTAGTCGAGTGGAGATTTTTATCGAAACTTACTTATCAGAAACCTCTCTTGATGAGAATCTGGTTAACGAAACTTTAGAAGAGATCGTCAAAGCTGCGAATAACTTAACAACCGCAGCATCAAAGATGAAAACTGCCGAAACCGCCCATAAACTAAACGGTTCCAAATAGTTTAATAGGGCTGAGTTAAACCCTATAGCTAAATGGGAATTGAATACAGTTCCAAGTGCTGAGTAATCGATGCTAGATACTCAGCACTATTTCAGTTATGGAGATAAATGAATCTAATCTATTAGGAAACACCATGCTAAAGGGGATAACTTCAAGTTCCAATAACTGGTTACAAGTTCATTTTGATTTTAGTAGAGTTGTTCCGCAATTTCAGAAGAATCATATCATCCCTCACACGAGCATACCCATGATGAAGAAGGCAGTAAGATGTTCGGCTTCATTGTCTTCTTGCTGTCAGAGACTTTCATTTTCCTCGGTTTTTTACAGCATATATTGTCTATAAAACAGCAAATACTGACTGGCTACCAGCTGGTGTTTCTGGACTGGAAGTCAGAGATCCGGCAATTAATACGGTAATTCTTGTTTCTAGTAGCTTTGTCAATCATTGTTCAATTTCTGGAATAAATATACTAAGAAGTTGAATGCGATCTCTCGTTGTTTTCTTGCTTCTCCTTCTGAACAGATTGTACGACTTTGTAATATTTAGAATCCTTCTAATACCAATTTAATGTGAAGCTGCACAAAATGATTAACCCTCTCTTCTTGGCGCTCTTGGCGTTCTTGGCGGTTCGTTTTTAATTCTATGCATCTTCATAAAGAATTGGTATAACCATCATAATTGTCTGGAAAACAACATAAATGGTTGATTTCCTAGTCAATCTTGCTTATACTTTCCAATGTAAGCTTTACTTGCGTGAGTAAAATATATTGGCATAAAGATTGGTAGGAGAGCGCAATGATCAATCATCGGGCTGTGCGCGATGGGTGTTTGGTAAGTTTCCTAGCGATTCTTTGCATCGGCTTTGCTAATAATCTAGTCAACCAAAAGCCAATTCTTGGACAGTCCCCAGCGAAGAAAGATGTGATCGTAGCGATGACAACGAGTATTGAGGATAGCGGGCTGCTAGATGATTTAGTTCCGGCGATTGAAAAGAAAACAGGATATAAGCTCAAAAAGGTTGCAGTCGGCACTGGACAGGCTTTGGCTATGGCTGAAAAAGGTGAAGTTGACGCACTATTCGTCAATTCACCTAAAGCCGAACGCAAAGTTTTGTCAGGTGGTGCGGTAATTAATCGCCACTTGGTAATGCATAATGACTTTGTAATTGTCGGCCCAGATGCAGACAAGGCAAAGATCCAAGGTAAAAAGAATGCTGTGGAAGCGTTCAGTCTGATTGCTAAAAACAAAGCATTGTTTGTATCGCGGGGTGATGACTCAGGTACTAACAAACTAGAAAAAGATTTATGGAAACAAGCAAACATCACACCATCTGGTACTTGGTATCAGCAAACAGGTTCAGGAATGGCGCAAACTTTGCAAGTCGCTAATCAAAAATTAGGATATACCTTAGCAGATCGAGCAACCTATATATTTCAGAAGAAAAACCTGTCTTTGCCCATACTAGTGCAAGGAGACAAGAAACTGTTAAATCTATACCATGTCATGGAAGTAAATTCTCAGAAATTTCCTAGAGTGAATAGTGCTGGAGCTAAAGCGTTTATTGATTTTGTTTTATCTGCTGAAGGACAGACACTGATTGCAGCCCACGGTAAAAAAGAGTTCGGACAACCGCTATTTTATGTTGATGCTGGTAAAACGGAAAAAGATTACGGCTTTTAGAAAAACTTGAGCATCAGCTAATTAAGGGTTGCTTTTCTGCATATTTGAGTATTCTTTCCCAATTTTTTAAGAGAGTTGTATTTGTGAATACAATCATCGAAGGAGCTTTCAAAGCTTTTGAGCTATTAACCAGTGGCGATCGCGACGTTATCCAAGTCATGACAATGACATTGTTCGTATCTGGAACAGCTACAGCCATTAGCGTTTTACTGGGACTACCATTAGGACTATGGCTAGCATTAGTGGATTTCATCGGCAAGCAGACTCTAACTAGTTTGATTAACTTCGGTATGGGATTACCACCTGTCGTAGTCGGTTTATTCGTCAGTCTATTTTTGTGGCGATCTGGCCCGTTAGGAAATCTGGATTTGATGTACACGCCCACAGCGATGATCGTAGCCGAAGCTATCATTGCTTTTCCAATTGTTGCTGGCTTCAGTTTTGCGGCAATTATCAGTATTAATCCGAAACTACGCTGGCGATTGTTATCAATGGGGGCGACACAGTGGCAAGTCAACTGGTTGCTAATCAAGGAAGCACGGTTAGGGTTAATGGCTGCAATCATGGCTGGTTTTGGTCGCGTCATCTCGGAAGTTGGTGCATCTATGATGGTAGGCGGCAATATCAAGGGGCAGACTAGAGTCCTGACTACAGCGATCGTCTTGGAAGTAGGGAAAGGAAATTACGATGTGGCGATGGCGATCGCATACATTCTCCTGATCGTTACATACACCGTTATCGTATTGCTGACTATCCTACAGCATGACAAGAAAATTTTATGAATATTAACGAGTATGTCCTGAATATGCGACAGGTTAGCGTCCATAGCAAAACACGTAAAAATATCCTGTCAATTGAAAATTTTACAGTCCGTCCAGGAGAATTGGTCGCTGTGCTTGGCCCCAATGGCGCTGGTAAAAGCACTTTGTTAAGAACAATCAATCTCTTGCAACCTTACCGTGGTGAGATGCAATTATTTGACCAGGATGTCCGCAATACCAATAAAACATTGTTGCGTCGTCGTTCGGCTTTGGTATTTCAAGAAACCTTACTACTGGATGACACTGTTTTTAATAATGTTGCCAAGGTATTAAAGTTTCGGGGAACACCAACACACAAGATTAAGCAAACGGTACATACCGCACTTGCAACTTTTGGCTGTGAACACCTGGCAAATCAGTCAGCTCGTTCTCTGTCCGGTGGTGAAGCCAAACGAGTTTGTATTGCCTGCGGTTTAGTTGCTGATTCCGAATTGCTGCTTTTGGATGAGCCTTCTGCCTCTTTAGATGTGGGAATACGTCCTCAGATGATCGAGAAAATTAGACAATGGGCGCAAGCGAGGGGATCAGCAGTTATATTAGTCAGTCATAATTTTACAGATATACTGCATTTTGCTGATCGCGCGATCGCCTTATTTGACGGCTGTATCATCCAGGATGATAACTTGGAAACCATCATCCGCCGACCGGCTAACGAGCAGCTTGCCAGACTGGTAGGGATAGATAATATTATTCCGTGCCTTGTAGAACGGAGTAGCCGTGGAAATTTTATCAAACTTGCAAACGGAATAGAGTTTTTATATCCTGGGGAACTCACAAAGCCTATTACTACATGTTGTTTATCTGGCGATACTTTTAATGTTTACGATGCAAGTTCTTCAATCCGACACAAACTGTGTTCGGTAATTATTGAAGGATTAGTAGAACGAGTTTTAAATGGTATTGGTATTTGTAGTATCTGGGTTAAGGTGGGAGAACAAACTTTAATCGCCAGAGTGCCTCGGAATCATATATTTGGCAATGTCTATCCCCATGAGATAATTAAACTAGCATTCAATCCTAAAGATGCACATTTTGTTTAGAACAATAGACGGTTTTATACTAGAAATAGCGGGATAAATAAGAATTTAGTCAGTCCAATTACCAAAATACTCTAAAATTTTATACACGGAGTATTTATCTTATTAAAACCATCATCCGGTGCAACCATTTGTTCGGGTTTATGAAGATAATTAGCACTCTAACTGGGCAGTCAAAACTGTTTCGATAACACCGGATTTTGATGCAGTCTGAATTAGTGTTGTCG
The DNA here is from genome assembly GCF_034531155.1 of Nostoc sp. ChiVER01. Taxonomy (NCBI): domain Bacteria; kingdom Bacillati; phylum Cyanobacteriota; class Cyanophyceae; order Nostocales; family Nostocaceae; genus Nostoc; species Nostoc sp. ChiVER01. The sequence goes on from NZ_JAVRBS010000056.1 coordinate 11,580, forward strand.
CGACTTTTTTCGCCTGTGAAGCAGTTGACCAACTTCCTTCCATCATCGCAACCACGATCGCACCTTGCACCAACAGAAGCAGTTGCCTAGCTAACTGTTCCGGTGATGAAACTTCTGCGGCTTGAGCTAGGCTCTTGATGTAGTGGTAGATAGATTGTTGATGCTCTAATGCCACTCTATGTCCAGGGTGGTCAGCATTGGCTAGTTCCACTGAAGCATTAATGAATGCACAACCTCGAAAATCTGGGCCCTCAAACCATTCCCGTAGGGCATCGAATATTGCCAATAGTTGTTGGGATGGGTTAGAAGCTCGTTGCTCAATCGTGGTTTTGAGCCATTCACACCATTGTTCATCCTGTTGTCGCAGCCATGCTTCAATTAATGCATCTTTTGACTTGAAATGATTGTAGAGTGACATTTTAGCAACGCCAGATTCTGCAACAATTCTGTCAATACCGACATTGCGAATTCCCTCTCTATAAAACAAGCCTGATGCTGTATTTAGGATGCGATCGCGAACAGATTTACGGGTTGTTTTCGGTTTAATCATTTTAAACACCAGGTTATTTAATTAATCTGGAAGTTCAATTAAGTTTGCTTTACCCAATTGGTTAAATAGCAAATAATATTATTTATCGATTGCTTATTCTATTTTTCATTCGCCAAAGCTTTGATTTTTTCTGGGGATTTAAGAAAAAACTATCTGTAAATAATAAAAGATTTATCCCAAAAGTGATTGATGAACTGCAAGCAGACCAAAGTCCCCCCGAACTTCAGAACTGCTACCGATCAAGTACTTCCACAATCCTCCAGAAACTTGTGGAGCAAGACCATCAGTTCATCAAACAATTGGTTAACTTATGGGATTTGGCTTCATCACTACAGCGCAAGTGCTTGGAGATCCTTTGTGCGTGAAGTGGTTTAGATTCCCTCTAAATCAAGAATATCATACAACTGGCCAATTTACTTGCGCTGAACAATTAATTTACAAAGA
>NZ_JAVRBS010000057.1:0-11593 GCF_034531155.1 Nostoc sp. ChiVER01
AGGGATTGCCTGGTTCTAACTGAGCCAGGAACCATAGCCGTTGTTGAGCAAAAGATAAGGGTAATTCTTCCGACCGAGCAACGCAAGTTATGGGCGGGGCTTTTAATTCTAACCCTGCTTTGGTAACTCTCTCTATATCTTTGGCTAAATCTGCTATGGTAGGGGACTCGAATAATTGACGCACGGGCAATTCTACCTTAAAGACTTGCCGCAATTTAGAAGTAACACGAGTAGCTAAAAGGGAATGTCCTCCTAACTCAAAGAAGTTGTCGTGAATGCCTACTTTGGCAATATTCAGAACTTCTGCCCAGATACCAGCCAACATTTCCTCGATGGGAGTAGAAGGAGCTGCAAAACTGCTTCTAAAAACAAGTTGTTCCAAATCAGGAATTGGCAGCGTCCGACGGTTGACTTTACCGTTAGGTGTCAAGGGTAATGCGTCTAGTATCATAAAAGCCGTTGGCACCATATAATTCGGTAACTTCAACTCTAAGAAGTGGCGTAGCTCAGTAATTGTCAGTTGTTGTTCTGGATGGAGGACTATGTAAGCTGTCAAATACTTGGAACTTGGTTCATCTTCTCTAACCACAACTACACATTCTCGTACCTGTGGGTGTTGGTTGATAACGGCTTCAATTTCTCCTAGTTCGATACGGAAACCCCGGATTTTTACTTGGTAGTCAATACGACCAATGTATTCAATTTCTCCATTGGGCAGATAGCGGGCTAAATCCCCAGTTTTATATAGATGCTCAAAATTAGAGGATTGGTCTTCTTTCCCCCTGCCTCTTCCAAAGGGAATGAATTTTTCTTGAGTTAACTCTGGGCGGTTGAGGTAGCCTCGTGCTAAAGAAACACCACCAATATGCAATTCACCAGGTACGCCTACCGGAACTGGTTGAAGATGGCTGTCTAGGATGTAAATTTGTGTATTATTAATAGGTTGTCCGATGGGAGGCAGCACTGGCCAAGTATCTACCGAACCTTTGAGGGTAAAGGCAGTGACGACATGACTCTCTGACGGGCCGTAATGATTGTGCAAAGTACAATCAGTTAAGTTGCTAAATAGGTTGGCAATGGCAGGAGTAATTTGCAATTGTTCGCCAGCAGTAATGATTTCTTGAAGAGTATTAGGAATTAATTGGCGATCGCCAGCTACCTCTGCTAATTGCTGTAAGGCAACAAAGGGGAGAAATAATCTTTCAATAGCTTTTTGGTTGATAAAATCTAATAAGGCTTTGGGATCTCGGCGTAATTCTTCTGTGATGAAATATAGCGTTCCACCAGAACACCAGGTGGAGAACATTTCCTGGAATGAAACATCAAAACTCACAGGAGCAAATTGCAGAGTTTTTGCACCACTTGCAACTTTCATATTTTCCAGTTGCCACATGATGAGATTGCAAAGAGGAAGCTGATTCATTGCTACCCCTTTTGGTGTGCCTGTGGAACCAGATGTATAAATTACATAAGCTAAGTTACTAGGTTGGACATCGCTGTAAAGATTTTCTTCTGTTGACTCAGATATAACCTGCCAGTCACTATCCAAACACACTACAACTGTTTGATGCTCTGTTAGTCTGGTAACTAAATGCTGTTGTGTCAGCAGCACCTTAACCTGTGAATCATTTAACATGAAACTCAGGCGTTCCTGTGGTAATTGTGGGTCTAGCGGCACATAGGCTCCCCCAGCTTTGAGGATACCTAAAATTCCAACTGCCATTTCCAGCGAACGCTCTATGCAAATTCCCACTAATATTTCTGATTTAACATCAAGTGTTTGTAAGTAGTGCGCTAGCTGATTTGCTCTAGCATTGAGTTGCCGATAAGTTAATTGTTGCTCTTCAAAAATTGCGGCGATCGCGTCGGGTGTCCGTTCTACTTGCGCTTCAAATAGCTGATGGATAATTTGGATTTGGGAATACTCAACTTGAGTGTCATTCCATTCCAACAGTTGCTGTTGCTCTGTTTGTGACAACAGTGGTAACTGCCAAAGCTGCTGCTCTGGGTTAGCAACAATTTCAGACAATAGCGTCTGTAAATTTCCTGCCATCCTGCTAATAGTATCAGCCTCAAACAAGTCAGTGCTGTACTCAAAAGTTGCACTTAGTCCCTCAGCAGTCTCTAGTATCGAGAAGATTAAATCAAACTTAGCTGTCCCAAAACTTTGATCGATTAAAGTCGAAGTTAAACCAACCAACTCTAAATCTGATTTAGGCGCATTCTGAAGCACAAACATGACTTGAAATAGTGGTGTATGGCTCAAAGAACGCTCTGGTTGCAGAACTTCTACTAGTTGTTCAAAAGGTAAATCTTGATGAGCATACGCCCCTAAAGAAACTTCTCGTACCTGAGTTAATAATTCTTGAAAGGTAAAGTCGCCTCTAAGCTTAGTTCGTAGGACTAATGTGTTGAGAAAAGGCCCAATTAAACCTTCGATTTCTGCACGGTTGCGGTTAGCTATGGGCGAACCAACCACAATATCCTCACTACCACTGTAGCGATACAGCAGAGCCTTAAAAGCAGCCAGCACAGTCATAAACAAGGTACATCCCTCTTGCTGGCTTAAGGTTTTAAGTGCAAGTGATAGTTCTGGAGAAATTTCAAATTTGTAGGTACTACCTCGAAAAGTCTGAATTGCAGGTCTTGGATGATCTGTGGGTAAATCTAATACTGTTGGCGCTCCAGCTAGCTGTTTTTGCCAGTAAGCTAGTTGAGATTCTAGAATGTCTCCTGCCATCCACTGTTGTTGCCAAGCTGCAAAGTCTGGGTATTGAATCGGTAATTCCCCTAAAGGTGAGGATTGCCCTTGACAGAAAGCATTGTACAGTGAGGATAGCTCATGCACTAGTATGGCGGCTGACCATGCGTCAGAAGCTATGTAGTTGGAGGTGAGTAACATTACATACTCATGTTGATTAAGGCGCAGTAGTTTTAACCGGACTAATGAGTCAGTCTCAAAGTTAAAAGGTGTTTTTGCCTCTATTTGCGTTAGTTGTTTAACTTTAGCTTCTTGTTCTGCAACAGATAATTCACTCAAGTCGAGTATTGACAACTGCTGTGGTGTTGGTGGCGCGATCGCAACTACAAGCCGCCCTTGTGGTATTTTGAAATTACTACGCAATGCTTCGTGGCGACGCAAAATTTCATTCAAGCTTTGCTCAAGTGCAGTTATATTCAAATCTCCCTGTAACCTAACTACGCCAGGGATATTGTAAATCGGGTTGTCTGGTTCCAACTGTGCCAAGAACCATAACCTCTGTTGAGCAAAAGATGGCAATAACTCTCCTTCTCTGGAGACGCGTGTAATTGGTGGCATCTCCAGTTTATTACCAACTTTGATAATGCGTTCAATCTCTTGAGCTAATTGGCCTACTGTGGGGTTTTCAAACAAACTACGCAGGGGCAACTCTACTTGAAAGACTTGTCGCAACTTAGAAATGACACGAGTCGCCAACAGGGAGTGTCCTCCCAACTCAAAGAAGTTGTCGTGAATACTTATTTTCTCAACACCAAGAACTTCAGCCCAAATTCCCGCGAGCATTTCCTGAATGGGAGTAGAAGGAGCAACAAAATCACCTTCGTTCTGAAGCTGGGTGAGGTCAGGTGCGGGTAATGCTCGACGGTCTACTTTGCCACTGGGAGCTAATGGGAAACTCTCTAGTAGAACAAAAGCTGATGGTATCATGTGCTGCGGCAATCTTTGTTTGAGAAGATTACGTAAATCTGACACCAACTCTTCTGGCAAATACTGGTCAGGTTGAGTCACTACATACGCTACCAAACGCTTGTCACCAGTATCTTCTCTGACTATAACTACAGTTTCCCGCACAGATGGGTGCTGACGCAGTAAGGCTTCGATTTCTTCAAGTTCAACGCGAAAACCGCGAATCTTTACTTGATTATCTATGCGTCCTAAAAATTCAATATTTCCATCAGGTAGCCATCGACCTAAGTCTCCGGTTTTGTAAATTAAATCTTGATTACTTTCTGGTAATTTTTTTCTAGAGTCAGGAAAGGGATTAGGAACAAAGCTTAATTTAGTTTTATTTTCATTTTTCCAATAGCCATCTCCCACCCCAATTCCTGATACACAAATTTCTCCGGGAAATCCTATCGGTAATAATTGCATTTCCCGGTCGAAAATATACAGATTTAAGTTATTTAAAGGTTTACCAATAGAAACAGTTCGTTGGTTTTCTGGTAAAGGTTTATCAATTATAAATTGCGTGATATCGTCCGCAGCTTCGGTTGGCCCGTAAGCATCAGCTACTCTAATTGCAGGATACAAACTCAACCACTGGTTTACCCGCTTCACCGAAACAGGTTCTCCAACTACCATCATCCACTTTAAATCTGGTAACAATCTTTGGTCGGCTGGTAATTGGGAAATATAGTCTAATAATCCTCCGAATACTGCTGGTACTAATTCCACGACAGTGATTCTTTTTTCTTTAAGAAATTTAAATAGTTTGTCAGGAACAAAACCCGATTCAGTGTCTACTATAACTGTCTGACCACCAATAAGCAGTGGAGCTAAAAATTGCCAGACAGAAATATCTGTAGAAGAAGGAGCGCTTTGTAGAAAACGAAAGTCTTCTGTTAACTCTAGTTCATCGAACTGAGCATATATATGGTTAACAGCACCGTCATGCCTAACAATTGCACCTTTTGGCGATCCCGTCGAACCAGAGGTATATAACATATAAGCTATATCGGTTCCCACATGACTGCCTTCTAAATTTTTCTTAGGTAAATGATTAAAATCAAATTGATTGTATATATTGATATCAATTATTTTCAGAAGTTCTTTGTCTGGTAACGAAGAATCTAAACAAATTAAACATTTTAAGTGCGAGCAGCTTTCGATAAAGTTTGACAAGGAGTCTAAGCAAGAATTATCTGTTAATATAATTCTGACTTCGCTGTTAGAAACCATGTATTTAACTCTATCTGGTGGGTATTGACTATCAATTGGGACATAAGCTCCACCAGCTTTATGTATGGCAAGTATACCTATTAGGAAATTTACATCTCGCTCTTTGTAAATACCAACAAATTCACCTTTATTTAATCCTAAATTCTGTAAAAATCTTGCAAGTTGATTCGCTTTTTCATTTAGCTGTTGATATGTTAGTTGAGTATTTTCATAATCAACTGCAATTCTTAAAGGTGTCTTTTCTACTTGCTTTTCAAATAATTGATCGATTGTCCGCTCAATCGGATATTGTTTTGCTTTATTGTTAAAATCTAATAATTCATGTTTGTCTTCTGGTTTTAATAAGGGAATGTCTGCAATTTTAACTTGGCAGTCGTAAATAACGAATTCAAGTATATTAATATAATATTTAATAATATATTTAATAACATCTTCTCGAAAGATATATCCGTTATAATCTATTCTCCCTAGTATTAAATTATCAGTAGCTTTGAATGAAAATGTCAAATCATTACTGATATCAGCTATACTTTCCGGTTGATGAATATTTTCTAAAAGAATGACAATATCACAAAATGGACAGCGATTCTGTTTATTAGGTAAACTCAATGTTTTAACTAATTCATCAACTAAATAATTTTGATGGCTATATGCACCTATTGTTGTATTTTTAGCTCGAAAAATCAAATCTTTAAATGTCAGTTTTGCTTCTACATTAATACGCAAAGGTAGAATTGTATTTAAATTGCGATCGCTGTTTTCTAATTGATAAATAGGAGAACCAAAAATAGTATCATTGCTACCAGTATATTTATTCATTAATATACTTAATGCAGATAGCAAAACTAAATAAATCGATAAATTGGAATTGTTTGTTAGTTGAGCGATCGCAAATGATAAATCTTTCGATAGCTCGAAAGCAATCGATTTATTATTCTCAGAATAAATTGTAGGTCTAATATAATCTGTAATGAGATTTGTCTCTGGCAATTCACCAGACAATTGATTTAGCCAATAAAATTTTTGAAAGAATAACTCTTCAGTAGTCAATGTATCTCTAGTTTGATTGGCAATCATTATCAGTCACCTTGCAATAAAATAATTTCTGAGAAAATTAGTGAAAATTTTGTTTAACTTATCTTACTGTGCTAAACACTCATCAAAAGCTTGTTTGATAATGAAACACCCCTTTTCTAAAATCGGAATTTCAATAGTTAAAGGAGGCAGTATCTTGATTACAGTATTATTTCTGCCAGTTCTTTCAATTATTAATCCTAGTTCAAAACAACGGGAAATAATTTGTTTTGTTAAATTATTATCGCCAAATCCGGCAATATCTATACCCCAAATCAAACCTATTCCTCGTATTTTGACTTTATCACTAATTGATGCAATTTTGTCAATCAAAAAGTTATATATGAAAGATTCTTTAGCTTTAATTTCCTGTTCAATATTTGTAATTTCTCTATACTCCAGTGCAGCTGCTGCACCTATAAATGCTAGTTGATTACCTCTAAAAGTTCCATTGTGTTCGCCAGGCTCCCAAATATCTAACTCTGGCTTAAACAATAATAATGACATGGGAAAACCGTAACCACTAATCGATTTTGAAAGTATTACCATATCCGGAACAATATTCGCTCTTTCAAAAGAAAAGAATGAACCTGTTCGACCACAGCCAACTTGAATATCATCACAAATTAATAAAATATCATGCTTATCGCATAACTGTCTTAATTTTTGCATCCATTCGATTGGTGCTATAATCACTCCTCCTTCAGCTTGCACTGTTTCAAATATTATTGCTGCTGGCTTTTCAATTCCGGAGTTGACATCATTGAGTACTGCTTCTATAAACTCTATTGTGTCAATATTTTCCATAAATCCATGAGGATAAGGCATAAAATTGACATGGTTCGATGTGCCAAATGCCCCAGCTTTGATTTCTAGATTACCACTCACTGACAAGCTACCCAATGTCATGCCATGATAGCCTCCCATGAACGAAAATATTCCTGGTCTTTTTTTAATTTTCCTGGCCAATTTTAATGCCGCCTCAACAGCATTTGTTCCGGTAGGGCCACAAAATTGTACCCGATAATCTAAACCTCTAGGATGTAGTAATGATTCAAAAAACTTAGATAAAAATTTTTCTTTTGCAGATGTATAAAAATCTAATCCATGAGTAATTGCATCAGCTTCTAAATAAGATATTACCTTCTGTTTTATATAATCGTTGTTATGTCCATAGTTTAAAGCGCCTGCACCTGCAAGAAAATCAATATACGCTTCTCCTGATTCTGAGTAAATTAAAGAACCTTTAGCTCTATGGAATAGAGCTGGGAAATTTCGGCAATAACTTCTGACATTTGACTCTCGCTGCTCAAAGATATTCATTGAAAACTTCCTGCTTTTAGATATAAGAGATAATTAGCATTATGAAATGGCACGAGCGTATGTCTGGTCAATTAAGAAATATAATTTAAATAAGATTTGTAAAAATGGAATATAACTTGAGGTGGAACTCTCAATACCAAACCTAATGCTAGTAAAAAATTGTAATACATGTTTTTTGGTGGCATACCCTTTAAACCAGCTACTAGACCGTTCAATACGCTCTTCTGTGTATGCCAATCAATATTAAAAGAAATTGACATATCTCGACTTCTCACATGATGTAGTGTACCAGGAGGCATATATAAAATTTCTCCGGGATTTACAATTACTTTTATGGATTTTGCATTTTTAAATAGAGGGTATTGCTCTAAATCAGGCTTTTCTGGATCGACCTTAAACCATCGCCAATTATATCGATAACAATATTGAGATTCTTCACTCAATAGGAGAGTAAATTGTTTACGCCCAACAATTTGAAAGAAAAGATTGTTGGTCAGAAGGCAATCAAAATGTAAAGGAGTTAGACTATTAGATGAACCGATAAAGAATTGACAGTAACGCCACCATTTATAAGCATACCATTTTGGTAAGTAATCTAGCGGAAATGTTTGAACATCTTTGACGAGTGCAGGAATTAAGCTAAACAAGGGCGTATCGTGAGAATATGGAGGTAGAATATCCATTTCTGTTTGATTTTTTGTTTTTTCATATTCCTCTAGAATGTTTGCGTATTCATGAATAGGAAAATTTTCTACTTTGATTTGACCATTTTGAAAATGTTTGGCATATATATTTAGATTGGGAGCGATAGACTGGAAATATTGTAAAGACCATTTACTAAAACAATCCCACTTGGGAATGATCCCTGAAATAATAACTGGTTTAGATTTATTCACATATTTCGCTATAAAATCTTCACTTGTAATTTGATGAACACGTTCAATTTCTGAAGATACTGTTAGCATGATTTCCTCTTGTGGTGATGAACTTGAAGTATTGTTCACCAGATGTGTACTACTTTATTTACAGTCGCTACTTAATTAGACAAAGCTAAGTCAAAGTTAAATGTCACTTGCTTTTCTAACATTGCTTTCAACTGCTGCTCTTGCTCTGTCAGCAAAGATAAATCTTTGAGGCGCACTTCAGGATTAGTTGCTATATTTTGAAGTAATATCTTGAAATGCTTGAGTATGCCAATAATTGTTGCAGTGTCAAAACGGCGGAAATCGTAACTGATGCCAATTCGTAATTCTGAACCTGGATACCCAACTAAGTTAAGAGGATAGTTTGTTTTGTAGAGATTAAGTGGACGCGAGAAGTTTATAGCTTTGTTTTGCTCTTGTGATTCTCGTAATATTCTTTCAATTGGTTGGTTCTCGAATACAAATATGCTCTCGAACAAGGGTGTACCTTGTGGTATTTCACTCCATTGTTGAATATCTACTAACGAGGTGTACTCATATTGACGAATCTCTACAAGTTGTTCCTGAAGCTGCTGGAGCCAAGGCATGAGATACTGCTCACCATCAATCTTGACTCTGACTGGTAAAGTGTTGACCATCTCACCTACCATAGACTCGGAACCTTCTAAGTCTACAGGACGACCAGAAACAGTACACCCATAAATCACTTCGTTGCGGCAACTATAGCGACCCAGGAGCAAAGCCCAGGCTCCTTGAACAAGCACGTTAATTGTGAGACGATGCTGTCTAGCTAGAGATTGTAAATCTGCGGTGATTGCTTTTGAGATTTCGATTTGGACTTCATCGTATCTTTCTTGGGGATTAGATAAATTGCCAACATCTAGATTGCTTAGTGGAGTGGGTGTTTTTACTCCTTTAAGCATTTGCCTCCAGAAGTTCTCAGATGTAGATGAATCTTGTTGTCGCAGCCAGGTTATGTAGTTACGGAAAGTACTGCCAGGTTGAAAAGGTACATCTTCACCTTGACAAAACGCTACGTAGAAATCAATAACTTCTTTAAGCACTAACGGATATGACCACCCATCCAACATGAGCATATGTGTACTCCAGATGAATTGGTAAGAGTGGTCTTCTAAACGGATGAGAATCAAGCGCATCAGAGGAACTTGGGAAAAATCAAAACCCCGTTCGCGATCGCGTTTCAAAAAAGAACTCAAACGCGTTTGTACCTCATCTGGCTCTATTAAGCGCCAATCTTGTTGTTCTAGGCATACTTTGACATTTTTGTACACAACTTGTAAGGGTTTTTCCATGTCTTCCCAATAAAAGCTGGTACGCAAGATAGTGTGCCGATCTACGACTCGCTGCCAAGCACGTTCAAAAGCGACAACGTTTAAATCGCCATGAAAAGTAAAGCCCAATTGTACAAAGTAGAGGCTTAATTCAGAAGTACATAAACTATGGAAGAGAATACCATGCTGTATAGGTGAGACTTCGTAGATATCTTCTATATTTTCTGTTTTCATCGTTCTACTTGCTTTTTCGGGTGAGCTTCGCTAAAAATTGGTCGAGGTCTTTTTGATTTAAGTTTGCTTCTGGGAAGTCAGAAGGTGTGTAACCTTTGACTTCTGGTGATTGACAGTGAGTGGCGATCGCTTGTAATGCTTTGACAAATTCTTGAGCTAATCTTTCAATGGAAGAGCGTTGATGTATTTTTTCGCTATAAGTCAGATCAAATTGCAACTGTCCGTTAATCACAAAACTATTGATTTCCAAGAGTACGCTCCTTTGATTTTGCGGACTACTCGCTAGTCCACTTGACTCCGGGATGAATTTGAATAGCGATGACTTCGAGAAAGTTTGATCTAATTGACCAAGATAGTTGAAAAGAACTTCTGGTTGTGGGAGTGTTGACCATAACTCACCGTTTTCTGTCTTGTCGCTAAGATAGCGTAGGACACCATAACCAATGCCTCGATTGGGGATACTCCGCAGTTGTTCTTTAATTGCTTTCAAAGCTTCCCCTGGATGAGAGGCTTTTTCCAAATTTAAGAGGATGGGAAATAAAGATGTAAACCAGCCTACTGTCCGCGACAATTCCACATTGGGAAAAATATCCTCCCGTCCATAACTTTCTAAAGCGACTAACAAAGAGCGATCGCCCGTCCATTGAGAAAAAGCTTGCGCCAGGGCTGTTAGTAAAACATCATTTATTTGAGTGTTGTAAGCTTGGGATACTTTCTTTAGTAAAGTTTGGCTTTCTTCTACATTGAGAGCGATCGCTACATTGCGGGCTGAAGCGACGGTATTTTCACCATCTGGAAAATCTACTGGCAAACGAGACACTTGCTTATGAGATGCATTAAACCAGTAATTCCACTGTTGTCTTATAATATCAGAATGTGCGTAATTTTGCAAGCGTTCAGACCAGTACAAGCAAGAAGTTGTTTTTGTTGGTAGTTGCACTTTTCTTCCTTGCCTGAGTTGTTGGTAACAAGTTTGCAAGTCCTCAAGTAAAATTCTCCAAGAGAAAATATCTACAACTAAATGATGGATAGTCAACAGCAAGCGGCTTGGCTGCTGCACTCCAAAGTTGAACAAAGCAGCTCGCACTAGTGGGGCTACAAATAAATTAAAACTACGTTGCAATTTATCAACAGTTTTCTCAAAAGCTTGCTCTTGTTCTTGCAATGCTTGGGCTGAAAGGTCTAAATATGTGAATGGCATCACATTGCGATCGGCTAAAACTTGTTTCCAGTCAGAGGCTGTGCATTCAAACTGCAAGCGCAAAGCATCGTGGTGTAAAATCAACTCCTGTAACGCCTGCTCTAAAATCTCAGGGTCGAGTACTTCTTGCAGTTCCAAGACAAATGTTTGATTAAAATAGTGTGGATCTTGTAGATTCTGCTCGAAGAACCAATGCTGAATAGGTGTCAAAGATGCCGAATCTTTAATAATTTCTGGCTCGACTTGCAGATTTTGTTCGGCGATTGTGGACTTAGGAACTGCGCGCGCGGCTAATTCGGCAATGGTTTGATGCTGAAATAATTGTTTATTTGTCAGTTTTAGACCAGCTTGGTTAGCTCTAGTGATGATTTGGATAGCGATGATGGAATCACCACCCAACTCAAAGAAGTTGTCATCGATGCCTACTTGCTCCACATTGAGAAATTCCGCCCAAATTTCAGCAAGCTTAACTTCAGCAGGAGTGCGAGGTGCTGCAAAAGCTTTTTCTAATTCAGGTCTACTTGTATCGGGTGCTGGCAATGCTTTCCTGTTTACCTTACCGTTAGGTGTCAAGGGTAATGCCTCTAGCATCACAAAAGCTGCTGGC
>NZ_JAVRBS010000058.1:0-9159 GCF_034531155.1 Nostoc sp. ChiVER01
CAACTTTATTTTTTCAACTAACTATAATTTGGGGAAAATTACAAGACCTTGAAAGAGCTGGTCCTAGCATTGTTAATGCAAGCCAACGCATTCACAATGCAGGGTATTGCCAAATTGAATTCGCTACGAATTAATTAAATGCTGTACTAAGGATAGACATGGAAAGAGAGATTAAAGATTCAGATGGAATTACATGGATTTGTATTCAAGCATTTTCAGGTCTTTCAGATATCTCAAAAGCTGAAGATGCAGCTGAAGTCGAAGGAGAACCAGATACCTACTGGGTTGTCTGTACTCCTAGTGGCGGCGCACAGTCTGTACGGCTAAAGCTACAGGGTAAATGGGAAGAAGAATACTCTGATGAGGCGTTACTCAAGGAAATTAGAGCGCAGCAATAATTGGCGTTGGTGATTAATCGGCTCAATGCCCTGTTCGCTGGAGCGCGTGGTTAGGCTTTTGGGGTGGACGATGGAAGTGGACAGACTTCCATGACTTGAATCAAGCCGTGTTCAAGGGTGAATCGATGACCCACATGCTCATCGACAAGAACTGCCCCAACCAAGTCACGCACGACCTGATGCACATCGACCAAAATGCGTCCGGCCTCTTCCGAGTAAAAGGAAATCGGCTCGACGTGCGGATTGATCTCGCTCCATTGCTCCGTCCAGTAAGCGCGAACTTCTTCAGGCCCACGGACAAAACCGCCTTTGAACGCTCTCGGCCAAAGCACGTCTGGAGTCATGAGGGCAAGGGCAGCGTCAATGTCTCGTGCGTTGAAGGCCGCGTAAGCCGCACGAAGCAGTTCGATTTCTGGTGCAGGTTGATCTGACATAAGAGCTATGGTGAAGGAGATGCAGCAGGGCCTTAACAATTTATTTTACTGTTAAAGCTAAGTAAGCTAATAATCATTTAATCTGCATGTTGAGACCGCAAGGGGGCAGGGGTGCAGAGGAGCAAGGGAGAGGACTTGAAGTTTTTACCTAAATTTTTAGTTGTGCAACTTGTAAGCACAAAAGCTTATTATTATCTTTGCGGGACACAACTACGCGCTAATTGCGATCACTGTGGCGAGTTAGTAGTGTCCGCCAGATATAAATTTTATTCGTACTCGGCTCAATACCAATATAAGCTTCTCAAAATCCTCCTTAAAAAGGAGGATTTAAAGTTTTGGATACCTTATGTACCATTTTTAAAACAACCTCTAAGACGCACAAGAAAAAGCAACTGACATTATGACAAATACAGTAATTATTACAGGCGCATCTCAAGGAATTGGCAAAGCTACAGCATTATTGTTTGCCCGTCACAACTATGTCACAACTATAATGTTGTGTTGGCAGCTCGTCAACTTGACCGTTTAGAAGCTACTGCTGCACAGATACGGGAACTGGGACGAGATGCGATCGCTATTTCTTGCGATGTCAAAGATCCTTTACAAGTAAACGACCTGATCGAGAAGGGAATAAATCATTTTGGTAACATAGATGTATTAATTAATAATGCAGGTATCTTTTGCTTAGGGCCCGTCGAGGATTTTAGCTTAGATGATTGGCATCAGATAATTGATACCAATTTGTGGGGCTACATCCATACTATTAATGCCATCCTGCCCCATTTCTTAGAACGTCGCAAAGGAACCATTGTTAATGTCAGTTCTATTGGTGGTATAGAACCGATTCCTTACCAAGTTCCTTACACAACTGCTAAATATGCCATAACTGGGTTAACAAAATCGCTACACGCAGAGTTATCACCAAAAGGGATTCACGTTAGCGGAATTTATCCCAGTTTTATCAGTACTCAAGTGATGGAACGGGCAATCTTTCGCGGTAAAGACGAGGAAACTGCCGAAGCGCGTTCTGAGTTGGTAGATAAAGCAATTCAAATTCCTGTACTAGAAAAGCCTGAAGATGTAGCAAAATCAATTTGGGAAGCAGTAAAGCATCAGCGTTCTGATGTCATGGTAGGCACAACAAACCTTTGGAAAGCAATTTATCACTTGTCTCCTAATTTGATGCAGTCAGCTTTTCGGCGTCTCTTCGGCATGGAAGAACGAAGTTAGTCACATTTTGAGTTACCAGAAATAAAATTTTTGACTTTTGACTTTTGATTTTTGACTTCCCCAAAGGGGCTGACTCTGCCATTGGAAGTAATAACAGAGGTAGAGGTTATGGCAACAACTTTCCAGTAGTGTAGAGGCTTAAAGTAAGCTGGAAATTTCTTAATGGCATATCAGGGCGTAATTTTGGATATAGATGGAACACTTGTTATCAGTAATGATGCTCATGCTCAAGCCTGGGTAGAGGCATTTGCAGCATTTGGCTATGAGGTAGAGTTCAAGCAAGTTCGACCACTGATTGGCATGGGAGGCGACCAGATTATTCCTAAGTTTGCGCCAGGACTTTCTGATCAAGAAGGAAAAGGTAAGGAAATTGCCAACAAACGTAAAGAACTGGTCATCAACAAGTTTGGAGCAAATCTGACTCCTGCCAGTGGGGCGCGGCAACTAATATTGAAGATGCAGGATGAAGAGTTACGTCTAATCATTGCTAGTTCAGCAACGAGCCAAGAACTGTCAGTGTTGCTCAAAGCTGCACAAGTTGATGATTTACTCAGTCAGGATGAGGCGGCAACATCTAGCGATGCCGAAGCTTCAAAACCTGCTCCAGATATTGTGGAAGCGGCTTTGAGTCAGTTGAAGATGCAGGCATCTGAGGTAGTAATGCTGGGCGATACTCCCTACGATATTGAGTCTGCAAATAAAGCTGGTGTTGGCGTGATTGCGTTTCGTTGCGGTGGTTTTGATGATAGTCAATTAAAAGATGCGATCGCAATTTACAATGATCCTGCTGACTTGTTAGCACATTATGACACCTCACCTCTAGCAACCAAAGCAATGACTAGCAATTGAAGAAGGCGGGAGGTTCAGTTCTAAACCTCGTTTGTATAACTCTTCAAATAATTTTTGCGAGATATATCTTCTATCTCCAAAAAATTTACCGATTAAGTCACGAGTCATAGTTTTTTTGTGCCTTTTTTAGTCATTCTCAATCAATCTTAGCGCTCGCCTTTGTAATGCCGAGTTATGCAAATCCATACATAGCTGACTGATGGTGTTACAGCAATTGTGGCGTTTTGTACCAGAGGTTCATACAGATAGTCGTGTGGTAGATAGGCATATCTCACGATTACGGAGAATTTTAACCCGATGTCTACCGGAAGAATATAGAACATCGCGCTAATATTAAGTAATATTCCGATAAGAATAGACTTGTTCTAATTTTGAAAGTTTTGAGTAGGGGAGAACATAGGCGGCTGTCCCTAGTCGAGGAGAAAAACATTTAAACAAGTAGATGAAAGCAAGAATTTCTGACTCCATTGCTGACCATTTTCGAGGTGGGGAAATGGCAACCCGGATCAATCGCTTGGACTGGTCGCAAACGTCATTAGGCAAGCTCGATGCATGGTCACAAAGTCTCAAGTCAGTGGTCAAGACGCTGCTTGCTTCGAGCTATCCGATGATTCTAACTTGGGGCACAGATTTCATCCAAATTTACAACGATGCCTATTCGCAATTGATTGGCGAGAAACATCCCGCAGCGCTTGGGAGTGATATTCGGATTACACTCGCCGAGGCATGGGACACGCTAGGGCCAATGATCGAAACGGTGATGTCAACGGGAGTGGCAAATCTGACACCAGCACTGCTCCTGTTGTTGGAACGCTCCGGCTATCGGGAAGAATCCTACTTTAGTGTTTCCCATGCTCCGGCAGAAGACGATTCTGGGCAGATTGTTGGGATGCTTGCGGTGTGTAGTGAAGTAACACAGCAAGTATTGGGGGATCGGCGATTGCGGCTGCTACGCGATTTATCGTCTAAAGCAGGCGCAACCCAAAGCGTTGAAGCAACCTGCTATGATGCGCTTTGTGTTATCGCATCCTCTCCAATGGATGTACCGTTTGCACTGCTATATCTACGTGACTCCGATACTAAAAGGTTGATCTTACAAGGATCTGTGGGGATTCAAGCAGGGGAAGTCGTCAGTCCGAGAAGAATTGAGCTAGAAACCAATGGCACAGATGTTTGGTCATTGGCGAAGGCGGCAAATGGAGAAACGATTCTAATTGAAGGCATCGATGAATATATCACAATTTTAGGCGGTGCATTTAGTGAACCAGTAAAATCTGCGATCGCACTGCCGATCGCCTCATTTGGGCAGACAGCGACATTGGGTGTACTGGTAGCCGGAATTAGCCCTAGCCGTGAGCTAGATGAGGGATATCGCTCATTCTACGAATTATTCGCAGGTCAGATATCGGTTTTAGTCCGCAATGCTCAGGCATACGAAGAAGAACGCCGACGCGCTGAAGCATTGGCAGAACTAGATCGGGCGAAAACAGTGTTTTTTAATAATGTCTCCCATGAGTTCCGCACACCTTTGACGTTAATACTGGGTCCGTTAGAGGATGTCCTAAGTAGCAAAAATGGGTCAAAGGTGACAACTGAGGAACGTGAGCAATTGCAATTAGTTCACCGAAACAGTCTGCGTTTGCTCAAGTTAGTCAACACACTATTGGACTTTTCGCGCATCGAAGCAAATCGGATTGAAGCAGTTTATGAACCTGTTGACCTTGCTGTATTTACAACTGAACTGGCCAGTGTCTTCCGCTCAACTATCGAACGCGCCGGTTTACGTCTAATAGTAGATTGCCCACCTTTACCAGAAGCGGTGTATGTAGACCGCGAAATGTGGGAAAAGATTGTTTTGAATTTGCTCAGTAATGCTTTCAAATTCACGTTTATTGGACAAATCAGTGTAACCTTACGTTGGTACACGGAATATGTGGAACTGGAAGTCCAGGATACAGGTACAGGAATTCCAGCAGCAGAATTGCCCTATTTGTTTGAGCGTTTTTACCGTGTACAAGGGTCACGGGGCCGCACTTATAAAGGCTCTGGGATTGGATTATCGCTAGTGCAGGATCTGATTCGACTTCATGGTGGCTCGGTTCGTGTGATCAGCAAATTAAATCAGGGAAGTTCTTTCATTGTTTCACTTCCTACTAGTACTGCTCATCTGCCCACTGAACGCATTGTATCTGAGCATGATTTGCCGAACACTGCTTCAGTAACGGCTGCTTTTGTTGAGGAAGTACGGCGTTGGCTACCTGAAGAAGCAGGGGAGCAGGGGAGCAGGGGAGCAAAACACTTTCTTCTCCTCTGCCCCTCTGCCCCTTTGCTCCTCTGCCCGTATTTTACTGGCTGATGACAACGCAGATATGCGCGATTATTTAAAGCACTTACTCCAAGGAGATTACGAAATAGAGGCAGTTACAGATGGAGTAGCTGCCTTAGCAGCAGCCCGCAGGCAGATACCGGATTTAGTACTGAGCGATATTATGATGCCGGGAATGGACGGGTTGCAATTGTTGCGCGAATTGCGCTCTGAATCATCCGCTCGGGAAGTACCTATTATCCTGCTATCTGCCCGCGCTGGTGAAGAATCTCGCGTTGAAGGCTTAGAGATGGGTGCGGATGATTACCTGATCAAACCTTTCTCGGCGCGAGAACTGCTGGCACGGGTACGAACAAACTTAGAGTTGTCCCGACTGCGTAAAGATGCTTTAGCTCAACAAGCCGAACGAATTCGGGAGCAGGCAGCGCGAGTTGAGGCGGAGACCGCCAGTTGCATGAAAGATGAATTTTTGCAAGTACTTTCCCATGAGATTCGTACACCACTCAATGGAATGCTTGGCTGGGTTAAAATGCTTCGCCAAGGTAAATTAAATTCATCTGAAACTATTCGGGCGCTAGAAACTATTGAGCGCAGTGCCAATGCTCAAGCGAAACTAGTAGACGATTTACTGGATGTATCATGTATTATCCGAGGGCAACTGCGCCTAGAAAAGCTTTCAGTTTCTTTAATCTCAGTGATTACTGAAGCTATCGAAACTGTAAAACCAGAAGCTTCAGCTAAAGATATTACGATTAACTGTATGCTTGATCCGTGTGCTAGTTCTGTTTGTGGAGATGCTAGTCGTTTACAACAAGTAGTGTGGAATTTACTGAGTAATGCAATTAAATTTACGCCTTCTGGGGGACAGGTAGAGATTTGCCTGCAAGCTTTGGGTACAGAGGCGCTCCTCCAGGTCAAAGATACGGAAAATGGTATAAAAGCTGACTTCTTGCCCTACATTTTTGAGCGTTTCCGTCAAGCAGATGCAAGTACAACCCGAAGCTATGGGGGACTAGGCTTAGGGCTAGCAATCGTCTGGCATTTAGTGGAAATGCATGGGGGAACAGTAGAGGCCAATAGTCCAGGGCTTGGGCTAGGAGCAACCTTTGATGTGCGCTTACCTCTGATGAGCATCTCTTATATTTCTGAGGGTGCAGAATCAATCTCTGGAAACGATGATAGTCAAATTTCACTCAACGGTTTACAAGTATTAGTTGTTGATGATGAAGCTGATGGACGTGAGCTTGTTGCTTTTATCTTGAAGCAACATGGTGCTTTGGTGAGTGAAGCAGCATCAGTAGCCCAAGCATTGTCAGCGTTAGAGTTGGGAATACCACACATACTGATTTCGGATCTTGGTATGCCAGAGTCGGATGGCTACAGCTTCATTCGTCAAATCAGGGCTTTACCAGTAGAAAAAGGGGGTAAAATTCCAGCAATCGCTAATCCTAACCCGAAACCTCCTGTATGGCGCGAGCGTACACTATATACTCGATAAAACCGCTCAAAGATATAGGGTAAATCTGCCTCTGGAATCCCAATACCGCTATCCTGGACTTCAATTACCACCCAACCAGACCCAAAGAAAACTCGTAAGCTAACTCTACCTCCAGACGGCGTGTAGCGGCAGGCATTACTGAGAAGATTTTTTACTGCTTGCCGCATTAAATCTGGATTGATTCTCAACATTACTAATTGTTCAGGAAATTCGCTGGTTAATTCTAAGTTTTTTGCCTTTGCTGAGTGGGTGTATTCCTCTACTAATATTTCGAGCCAGTTAACCTTTATTTTCTGAGTTTTGGCTAGAAAATTTAATGTCTGTGATTAAATAATGGCTCAAAGCTTTATTTAATCAAAGGTTGAGAATTTTGCTTCAATTATTGTTTACCAAAAGTGACAAAACAGGGTTATGGCTCGACCTCGTTGGCTACAATTTCTAATTAACTTAGGGCTAGAGTTTTGGCTGTCAATACCCTTGATCGGAATGTTTTTTTGGGTAAGTACGGGTTTGCTGACACATCAAGTCTTAAGCTACACCTATGACACAATCGCCCAAATCCACGCCGACTCAAAACATCACATTCAGTTTTCTGTTTCACTCCCTGTTATGTCTATTGAAGCGATAATTCAACGTCAAGAAAAGTTGACTGAAGTCAAAGTTTACACTGCTGATTCAGTGTTAAAGCAGATGGAATTTGAGTTTACCGTGACTGAATTTGCTCAAATTGATGCCGCAAGCGCTCAAGCTTTAGGATTATCTATAACAGCAATTAAGCAGTTAATACGTTATCGCATTGAAAATTAAGGGACTTTCAGATGCGATCGCTGTTTGCGAGATTCTAGGCAGAATCCATGCAGCCAATATAATTCATAAAGATATTAACCCTGGAAACATAGTCTTTAATCTGGATACTGGCGTTGTCAAAATTATTGATTTTGGGATTGCGACCCAATTTAACCGCACCAATCCGACGTTCAAAAGTCCCCATGTGTTAGAAGGCACGCTTGCCTATCTGTCGCCAGAGCAAACCGGGCGGATGAACCGAATGCTCGACTATCGCACTGATTTTTACTCCCTTGGTGTGACATTTTACGAACTGCTCACCGGACAACTACCATTTCCCACCACAGACGTGCTGGAGCTAGTCCATTGTCATATTGCCAAACATCCAATTGCGTCTAATGAAATAAATACAAAGATTCCCAAGCCAGTTTCAGATATCATTCTCAAACTGATGGCGAAAAATGCTGAAAATCGCTATCGAAGTGCCTGGGGCATCAAAGCGGATTTAGAAATCTGTGCTGAACAATTAGAAGAAATCGGTCAAATCTCTAGCATTCAACTGGCGCTTCAAGACGTTTCGGGTCAGTTACTTGAGGCAGAAGAGTTCTACGAACAAGCAATTCAAGGAGCTAGAGACAATGAGTATTTGCAAGAAGAAGTATTAGCTTATGAATTAGCTGCTAAACATTATCTGGCAAGAGGTAGAGAAAAAATCGCCCAAACTTACATGAAGGAAGCACATTGCTGCTATGAACGATGGGGAGCAACTGCGAAAGTCAAAGATTTAGAAACTCGCTATCCCCAGCTATTTTCTCAATCTTCAGGCATGGCTTCCGTGCCAATCCACAAAACTTCTGTCATTACCTCTAATCACTCACCCATCGCTTTCGATTTAGCGGCGGTGATGAAAGCTTCCCTTACGATTTCTAGTGAAATTGAACTGGATAAGCTACTCAGTTCCTTGATGAAGATATTAATCGAAAATGCTGGCGCACAAACAGGATTTTTGATTTTGGAAAACTCAGGAAAATGGGTGATTGAAGCGTCTAGTGAATTCAATGAAGGTGAAATGTCTATGCTACACAAGTGCTACAATCTATCCCAACTGCAAATCATTTACCTGAATCAATTATTAATTATGTAATTCGTACTTATGAATGTGTCATTTTAAATGATGCTACTCGTGAAGGTAATTTTATTAACGATCAATATATTCAACACAATCAAACTCAATCAATCTTATGTTTACCTATGCTCCATCAAGGTAAGCTCGTGGGCGTGTTGTATCTAGAAAATAAACTAGCGTCTGGGGCATTTACACCAGAGCGATTCTCCGTTCGCGCAAGCGTGCCGGAGGTATTAGGAGACGCTACGCGATCGCAAGTCTTAAATCTGCTATCCACCCAGGCAGCCATTGCGATCGAAAATGCCAAACTCTATGCAAAGCTCCGCGCGAGTGAAAGTCAGATGACTCAATTTCTAGAAGCGATTCCAGTGGGAATTGGCATTATTGACGCAACGGGTCGCCCTTACTATGTCAATCAACGAGGAATTGAGCTTATGGGTAAAGGCTAGGACCAGCCCTTTCAAGGTCTTGTAATTTTCCCCAAATTATAGTTAGTTGAAAAAATAAAGTTG
>NZ_JAVRBS010000059.1:0-7572 GCF_034531155.1 Nostoc sp. ChiVER01
GCTCTTTTTGAAGCATATCTTGAGCTAAAAGTTCATTTTATGATTCAAATCACAATGAATTTGATATGTTAAATCAAACTCTTCACTATTAATGCGATTCCAGGCGTGTTGTATCCACTCGTCGCCATTAAATACCCAGCCTTCCACATATTGAATTTGAGGGTGAGCGTCAGCCACCAGGAGGGCGTAAATAATTGCCAGTCCCAACGTTAGGATTTTTTTACCTGTGATGCCTAATTGCTAGCGATCGCCATAAAATTCCCAACGTTGGGAATTTTTTACCTATGATTGAGAGTTTAGTCCAAGGCAATTAATTACCAGTCCTAACGTTGGAACTGGTGGATAATGATTTATTTAGTAAGTAGGGACAAAAACCCATTGCGTAGACAGCGATCGCTCTTAGTTCAAATTGGCTCTAACATTCCTCATGGTGGCACAATTGACTGAAACTGAGGAGTAAGACAAACCTTTTTTTAGGATATCGTTTTACCAATGTAATACGCCCTTAATCCTTACCATGCAATAGTTTAACCTCGGTGTCGTTTAACTCTCATTTCCCGACATCCCGGCCCACAACCGTCGCAAATCTTCAATCACTGGGATTGACTGAGAGGCGATACACAAAAGAAAACCCCCAGGCTTTTCGCTGGAGGCTCTAGGTTTATCTCGTTAACCTGAGTTCGATGTAAGAAAATGCTCAAAAGCCCTAAAGATAATACTTTTCGCTGAAAAAACACATTCGGTCTTTGTTCTCAACAAGGCTCCTATAATGATAATAAACATTTTATTCTCAACAAATACCTTTAATTCTCAATAATTGCTGTGAGAAAGCGTCTATATCATTTAGTCTAAAAGCTTATCAGACAAGATTTTCAAGCTAATTTCTTATATCGAACTCAGGTGGGCACGATATCGTTACTTATCCAACAATCCTTTGATGCACTACCATCCCCCATAGAAACTCAGTTCACATTCCAGGTCTCATAGTAATCGCAGTTGTCCCGCAGGAAACTCCTATCACGGCACGCCCTGAACCGAACTTTACCAATGCCATCATTAACCCCTGCCGAATCGACGCGTTGGACGACTTTATCTTTAGGTCCCGACCCGTTAATTCGTCTTTCGGCGTAACCATCAATCTGCCAGAGTACATACGGAGTACTTCCATCAGCTTCCGTGTCAGTAATCTCACAACTAATCCTTGCGTTGTTCTCAAGCCCTCCAGACCCTCTATAGGTTTCAAGAAGGCAAACAGCCTTAGCACCAGTAGTTGTAGATGTTTTACGGGAGTAAGTTCTAGCATATGCGGCGCCTATCATAAGCATCACAGTAGCACTGGCCAGCGTGACAATCTTCAGGGATCTGTTCAATTTATTGGTCATTTGTCCTCACGCGTCGTTATTTTTTAGAAGACTAAATTGGATTCTGTTTGCAAACTGCAAAATCTATAGTTTTTGAGCTGGGTTGAGTCGATGGGGGATATTATTCCCCGCACCTCTCAGTTAAATCTGGGCGTGCGACTTTCACCGCACCCAGCTTCCGATGTTCTTAGCCTGCGCTTTTGCTCATGTGTTTGTAATCGTGGCAACTCTCGTGAATTGCTTCCAGATTATTTTTCTTCCAGTAGGCATCATTTCCGTCAATGTGATGCAGGTGAACCCGTTCCTCATCGATGAATTTTAAGCCTCAGGAAGTACATCTATGGTTTTGCTTCTTGAGAGCTTTAGAGGTTTTGTCGTCGTAGAGCTTACTTTTACGTTCGCTCCAGTAGGCGGTGTCTCCGTCATAAGGGGATTTTGTTCCTTTGACTATGACCTATTTGTTTTCGGAGTGGGAAACTGCTGGGAATGCCTTGTCTAGTAATTTCTTACTAGAGTAGCGCTTTCCTTTTCTAGATTGATGTTGATGTGGAATTAATGATGTCTTGTCTAACTCCATTGAAATATTCTGATATTAACTTGACAAAAGCAATAGGTTCAAAATAATTTTTTACACATAAATAAAGTAATTATGTTTTTATCCGTACAAAATCGTATTATTTGTATCAGGTTTTGAGTTTTTATTTAAATAAAAAGTTTGTGTCATCCGTAACGCTTACAGAGTATAGCTTTCAGCCGATTGAATGTGAAAAAACGAATTTGTCATTTTGTGTCAGTTTTAGAAAAATGACACGTTTGACCTATATTAGTGGGGGTATAATGGGAACGCGGCAAAGCAACAAGCAACCCCCCGCCACGATGCCACCACAACCCCGTCAAACGCTTCTAAAATGCCCTACAGCCCGTCATAACTTGCTAGCCATACAATTGCCTTTTGTTTTGTCTCTTAAATAAGCTGCTATCTCTCAATACTTAGAAGTTTGATTGACAGATGGTAATCCTCACTGGAACAATTACGGATGAATACTTAAATTTGGCATCTATCTACAAACAGAGTTATATGGTTAATAATTTTTTAGTACAGCACATTTCCAAGGGGACTGCTAGGTTTTTCGCAAATGCATCAATAGCAGTAGGCATTTTATCTACTATTGGCTTAAGTTCTTCACGGGCTTGGGCTGATTACTACACATCCAATATTCCTCCCCTAGTAACTAGCTATATCAAAACATTAACTCAGCAAAAAAAAGCTATTAATCAAATTGTGTTTGCTCCTAATGGAGGTTTCGGAATAGTAATTGGTAGAAATGGTTATTCTACGTATCTTCTTCCACAAAAACTTCTCAAAGACTTGAACGATATAAATAAAAACCGTGGAATTATAAATAGCATTACGTTTACACCTTCGCGGGAGTGGATAGTTATCTATAACGATAATGGTTTTTATGAGAGTACGAATTTTCCACAAGACGTTACTAATAAACTTTTAGAAATAAATAAACAGAAAAAAACGATAAAGAGTGTTGCATTTACACCGTATGGAGGTTGGGTAATTCTCTATGGCGAGAAAGGTACTTTTTGGCATAATATTCCACAGGCACTTATTAATAAGCTAGTTGATATAAACAAAGCAGACAAAAGTATTAACTATATAACATTCACTAACAATGGAGAATGGATTCTTATCTATGATGACCGAAACGGAATCGCTAATAGTATAAATTTTCCACAACAGGTTATTCCTGCAATCAGGAAGATATACGCAAATTTCGGGCAATTAACAACTATAGTTTTTACACCTAACAATGGTTGGGTATTATTCTATGATGATTTTGCGACTGTCATAAGGCGGCTACAAGCTGAGGCTGAAGCGTATCGAAGGGCTACAGAATACATTAGACAATAACTAGGCATAAATCTCTTCTGCCGATTGGTTGATATCTGTTGAGAAGAGGACGGAGTAACTCGGTTCGTTAGTTGCAATTAACCCATTTCTCGACATCCCTCACACAATTGTTAATTCAATTCGTCTTCATTATAAAAAATTCGTGTCCGTCTTTTCCCCTGATTTTTTAACACTCATCAAAAATAGAGTGCGAGCATACTGAGTATATCTACTCATACATCTACAGATAGAAGTAGGATTTTTTTTTAACTGGTAAGGTTTAAGACGGAAAGTTACCCTCGCCGATGTAGTTTAAAAATAAGTCCTATATCTGTTTAGCAATGTCTAGTAGCTTTTTTACACCAGACGAGGAAAGAGAAAAAATATTTTGCACAGAGCTAGTTAAGCATGGTGTGGAATACGAAAAAGCGGTTTTGACTGCAAAAATTTTAGTGTCTGGTAAACCAGATGAGCTTTTATCGTTAGAAGAGAGAAAAATTGTAAAAGAGGCTTGTGAAAAGTGGTTTGTACAAAAGAATCGCTATAAAAAATTGAAAGCTCTTGTAAATAATTTGGTGTAAATAAAGTGTAAATGTCTTGAGTCAACAGGGTACATGTTTTGCAGATTCTTGCAGCACTGAACAGGTGCATAGCAATACTTTCAGGTATTAAGCCCATATTCTGCGTTGTGCGTTGTGCGGGTGCGATCGCTGAGATTTGACAAGTTAAAAGGTCAGGCAGATTGCTTAGGGTTTGTAGATTTGGGTTTGGGTTTGGCATTGACCTTAGTTTGAGGATTAGATTTTTTGAAAGTTTTGGGCTGGGGCTTAAGGTTATCGAGTGTCGGTTCGGAAGTGGAAATTTTATCCTGAGCGGCATTAATGAGTATGCTAGCAGCGAGATTGCTGACAGAACGATGCTCATTTTCGGCCCATAGTTCTAAAAATTCTTTGAACTGTTCGGGTAAAGTAACAGTGATTCTCCAGTTTGATGGCATTGATTGGGTTAGATATAAAGTCTTTCCTTATCATGCCTCACTTGTATGCAAATAGTACATAGTTGCATTAAATAGCATTTTTTTGTAATAAAGTGCTGCACTATGCAGCTTATATGTTATATTGAAAAAGCAAGTTTAATATTTAGAAATTGATAAAAAAATAGAATATTAGTGAGAGAAAATGAGTTATAGGAGAGATGTAGAGCCAGAGAATAAAGAAGAATTAATGAGACGGGATAAAGAGTTTAGAGCATCTGTAGGCAAAATGAGTAAGGTAGAACGTCAGAATTTAAAAGAGACAATTTCTGAAGTATTTAAAATAAGTAAAGAAACAGCATCAAAATGGATAAGCCCGACAGCAAATCCGAACTCTAAAGCCTTCCGTACAATGTTTACCTACAATAAAAATGCAAAAGTACCGGAATATATAAAAACTTCAGAAGAATTTAACCAGTTACCGCGTCAGGCAAAGATTGAGAGCGTACAACTAGCTAAAGAAGCTAAAGCAGAGAATAAAATAGATGCAGTTTTTAATACCAAATTGAGATTTAGTGAAGCAGTAGTGAATGGTAAATCAGAAGGTCAGGAAATAAAAGTAGTAGTCAAAGAGGGAGTAGAGAATGGTGTTGCCTTTAGGGGTATGGGAAACTCAGTAACAGGAGTTGATGATAAACGGTTATATCGTTATTTGTTACAAGACAATTTATCTAATTCTCAAGCAGAAATGAAATTGAAATTCCAATCTGGAGGTTCAGTTTACTTAGAGTATTATCATGATTCCCCGAACTCGTCAGGGAAATCGTTAAATTCTGAGGATTATGAGGACTCTGATTTAGTTGATAGGGATAGTAGCTTGTATGGTTAAAAGTGTTAAAAGCATAAGAGTTGACTGGGGGACAGAGGTAGATGCCCAGGAATTTGCAAATAAAATGGGATCTGATGTACAAACCTCCAAAGGCAAAGTCTGTTTTACTGTCAAGCAAGGTAATAGGAAGCTAGCAGTATTTTGGAATCCGAGTGAGGAAGGAAAGAAATGCCGTTCCGAGACTTATGAGCTAGCGCAGGTATTTGGATTTTCATTAGCTGTTTATCCAGATATAACCCCTGGCACATTAGCTGAAAAGTTTTGGAAGGAGGTAATCGGCATTAATCCTCAAAAGTGTGAC
Organism: Nostoc sp. ChiVER01; assembly: GCF_034531155.1. Lineage (NCBI taxonomy): Bacteria > Bacillati > Cyanobacteriota > Cyanophyceae > Nostocales > Nostocaceae > Nostoc > Nostoc sp. ChiVER01. The sequence continues at coordinate 5,428 of NZ_JAVRBS010000059.1, forward strand.
AGTAAAGCACAGAGAAGCCCTTACTACTATGGGAAACAAATATTAGCCAGAGCCGAAAAATCATCAGATGAGTACTGGAGCTATAAGTATTTTCAAGAGCATGAGCCGCAGTGGTTGGTTGACCGGGATATCAAATCAGCATTCTTCACATCCTTATGCCAGTTGCCGACTTTGTATTTGTTTGAGCATAAAAATGGAAATACAACATTTGAGCCAGATGGTGGTGGTATAGACAGATTACGCCAGTGGTCGCCGCACTTGCCAAAATGGTTTAAGCATCGAGCTTTTGGGATGTTAGCTTCCAAAAAATATGGTACAAAATGGGGTGCAGCTTTTAATGCAGCAAGCATAGCCGTGCAAAGAGTTTATGATGTGATGGAAGCAGGACGGGAAATAACAGATGGTTACTGTGTTCGCTGCCACACAGATTGTTTCACTTTAAAAGCTTGTACTCCAACATGGGTATTAGAGAAATTAGAGAGTTTTTTAGCAGAGAAAGGATTTCAGCTTTCGACAAAAAAGTTGGGATATGGGCAGTTGTGGGATGAAGGATTTGGATTTATAGGTTTTTTGAATCCAATTGGCAGTGAGCATGATGTAAATCATCAAATGCGGCTTAGAGGGTTATTATATAAGCCTGCTGCATTCACAGACCAACTAGTGGATAACTTTGGTATACGCCTGATAACGCATGTTCTAGATGCCAGTAATAGAAAGATTTACGGACATTGGAATGGGAAGGCATTTTTTGCGATCGTTCAGCCTGTGGTTGGTGAATCGAGTCAGAGTCATTATTATCAGGCGCATCCAATGGAGTTGGAGAAGGCTAAGAAATTAATTAGAGAATTGTAATTTATTTATTGGCTTTATGGATTACAGGTGTAATCTTGAGAATCCTCAGAATAAGTCCATGCAAAGTTATCGGGATCTTTGCTTCGGCACCAGAAATCAAAATCTTGTGCAGAGATATAGCCGCTTGAGAAGCTTAATCGTTTTCTACTTAAAGTAGAGGGATTAACTCCAAATCTCTTTGCGAGTTGAGATTGATTGAGATCAGGTAGGGGTTTTGGCTTATGTTTTTTGGTTGATTTAGATTTAGTGGTTGATTTTTCTGTTTGGAGTTTGGTTGTAGTGGACTTAGGCTTTTCAGTAAGATCAGAAGGAGTGGGCAAGGTCTGTATTTCTTCGCTGGTAGCAGCATTAAGAGGAGTAATTGTTGGAAGTTTTAATATGGGAAGTTCTAAGTAGGGAATGTGGAGTCGTTTGGTAGGATCGTAAATCCAACCAAATTTCCCCTTTTCTTTTTTAAAGGTGTATTTAAAAAAACCTTCAGTAGAATCTTTGTGTTGGCTCCTGACTTTTTCAAGGCGTTTAACAGAAATTTCCAGGCGTTGAGCAAGTTCAGTTGTGCCAAGAGGGGAAGGTAGTTCATTAACAGAGGCGGTTCCTTTGAGTGGTACTGGTAAAGGTTTAGGCTTGGGATTAGGATCTATAGTCAAAGATTTTGGTTTAGTTTGATTTTGGGCTGTAGTATTTGTATCAAGCTCTGCGGTGGAATGTTTTTGAGAATTTGTGAGTTGTAGTTGTGTTAAATTTTCTTCGAGAGCAGAAATACGGTCGGTTAAATTAGCTAAGGAAGCGATCGCTGAGTTAATTTGCTCAGTGCTTGAATTAGAGTTAAGGTTAAGGTTTGTTTCGGATTTTTTAGAGTGTGAATGTAAAGTGTTAAGAGCGTGGTGAATATCTTCAGGAGAAAGTCCATTGGTAAGTAGGGAATGGATGCGATCGGAGAGATGTAAAGGAATAGGAATAGAGACAGCAGCAGCAGATTGTAATTCTTTGTCTATATCCTTATCTAGATTAATTTCAAAGTTAAAAGGTGGTTTAAAAGTTTTGACTAAGGCATCTTCGATAGGCGCAACGATTGAGGAATCGGAGGCGGTAAGGAATTCGAGACGATAATCAGCATCAGCATTGCGGAGACTGTAAGGAGGATTCCAGTGTTGTGGAACGCCACGGTCGATGTAAAGGATTTGATTGTCAGGTGCAATGGCGAGGAAGATGGATATAGGTAAATTAGTAGGGGTAGTATTAGAGGAAAGCTTAGTTGGTATTGATGAAATAGCGATCGCAGTAGAATTGACT